>CAZUAD010000009.1:0-1308 GCA_964618155.1 uncultured Desulfurococcaceae archaeon | reverse complement strand
GTAGATAGGCTTTAGGAAGAGAGCAGGTGGTAACCATTTCATAATACCTACTTCCTTAGCATACCTCTTCCTAACGTATTTTACATTATTTAAAACAACTATTTCAGCTTGTGAGATAAGCTTATCAACTATGAATGGCCCCTTATAAATCTCTCTTAATAATTTCTGTAGTGGTTCGAAGACCTTAATCACAATTCCTTACCCTCAACTTCACGTACTAATTTCTTAGTAAGGCTAAATATCTTCCTAACCCATTCATTACCGTTAATGTTGTTTATCATAAAGTCTGCTAAATTACCTTCATCAACCGCCTTAGCTAAATCACCATCCAAGGGAAGTTCCTCAAGTATTTCAACATCTATATGTCCTAATGAACCGAAGGGTCTAAGAAGTGCGTTACAACATGGGCACTTAATGTAGCTCATATTGATGACGGCACCTAATACCTTAGCACCAACTATATAGGCAAAGTTCTTTGCCTTAGTAACTACGTGAGCAACCATCTTACCGGGCGTTAGTACCAATACTATACCTCTTAGCTTAGGCTTTAAGTACCTAGTAATCGTTAGTGCCTCATCACCTGTCCCAGGAGGTAAGTCAACTACCAGATAATCAAGTAAGCCCCAATTAGTTAATGTTATCAAGTCTAAGATCGCTTTAGTTTTTAAAGGCCCTCTCCAAGCCACGGGTGAGGTTCGACTTTCTAATGCTAATTCTATTGATACAACCTTAACACCACCTTTAGCTATAACAGGGACTATCTTACCTGTATCATCAACGTACATGTGTTTACTTTCTATTCCTAGAATCCATGGGATGCTTGGCCCATGAATATCTGCATCAAGTAAGCCAACATCCCTCTTAAGGTACGTAAGTGCTATAGAGATTGCAGCTGATATTACAGACTTACCGACACCACCCTTTCCAGACATAACAACAATAACATTACCTATGCTCCTTAACGCCTCATTAACTTTAAGATTAATCTCCTTCAAACGTTCTGCAACATCTTGAGGTGTAGGTCTAAATCCCGTAAGACCCACCAGAAAGTCTCGGTATTTGCGGCTATTAAACTAATTCCATAAACGCAGCATACGTACCCATGTGTTCGAAACTCTAGATATTTAACTACTCTTACCTTAGCATACTTGGTTAAGACTTATGAACTTAAAACCTCTGCTATTGGTGATGATCTTAGTATTGGTACTTAGTGTACTACCCAACATGGTTAAGAGCGGAGAAGCTGTAGTGACGCCTTTACCTAGTAACTGTATGTCAAAGCTTTTTAGCATCAATGAGGTGCTAACT
>CAZUAD010000008.1:26041-28446 GCA_964618155.1 uncultured Desulfurococcaceae archaeon | reverse complement strand
CCTAACAGCATCTATTAACTTCATTACTTCGAAACCATCCATAATAGCTTCTACAGCTCTAATTGGATTGACCTCGGTAACAATCACTCTTGCTCCCATACCCCTAGCTCTTAAAGCAATTCCTCGCCCGCACCATCCATAACCACAAACAACTACAGTTTTCCCTGCAAAAGTAAGATTGGTGGCATTCAGTATTCCAAAAATAGTTGATTCTCCAGTACCGTATCTATTATCGAATAAGTACTTGGTCAGGGAGTTATTAACGGCTATTACGGGGTAGAGAAGCTTTCCTTCTCTTTCAAGAGCTTTAAGCCTTATAACGCCCGTAGTTGTTTCTTCAGTACCCCCCCATACCTGCTTACCAATCTCCTGTCTTTTACTGTGTATGTGCACGTGTAAGTCAGCACCATCATCTATGACGATGTTAGGAACTGAGTTAGCTACCTTATCTATACACCAATAATACTCATCCGTTGTTTGACCCCTCCATGCAAATACATTAATACCTTCCTCAACTAATGCAGCAGCTACTTCGTCTTGCGTTGATAGAGGGTTGCTTGCTGCAAGCCATACATCTGCGCCTCCCTCCCTCAACGTCTTAACTAAGACAGCTGTCTCCTTAGTTACATGTAATACGGCACCTATCCTAACACCTCTTAAGGGTTTTTCGTCCTTAAATCTCCTCCTAATCTCCATTAATACTGGCATGTGTCTTTCAGACCATTCAATTTGTATGTGTCCCTCCTTAGCTAAGCTAAGATCCTTAACCTTGAACTCCATATATAACACCTAAGACACTAAAGTCTAACAACTCATATAAATATTATAATCTAGAACACCCTTCTATATGTGGTGAGCCGAACCTCCGACACTGAGCTGTGATGACGCCCTGCGATGGTGATAATGAAATTAATTTAATTACCAACACGCCTACTACTTCTGGGGCTTATATTTGAGGTTAAGGATAGGGTTAGCCCAGCTAGAGATAAGAGATGGTGACTTCGAGTACAACTTAAGTAAAGGAGTAGATTCTATAAAGAGATTAGGAAGTAATATTGACCTTGTAATACTTCCTGAACTATGGATTACAGGCTACGGTAAGAAAAACATCATGAACTTTATCAATAATGAAAAGCTGTATAAAGAAGTCTTAAACACCATGGTCGACCTATCACGGAAATTTAACGTGACATTAGTCATACCTATGCCTGAAAGATTAGGGGATACAATATATAATTCAGCCTTAATTATACATGATGGTGTAATTACTGGTTTATACAGGAAGATACATCTCTTTAGCTTATATAATGAGGATGAAATCTTTAGTAAAGGTAAGAATGTAGAAGTGTTTGACTTAGGAGGTTATAAGCTAGGTGTTGCCATGTGTTATGACTTAAGATTTCCTGAACTCTTTAGGATATTATCGCTTAAGGGTGCTGACCTCATAGCCGTTCCAGCATCATGGGGTTATCCCAGGTTGATGCAGTGGAGGACGCTTTTAAGGGCAAGAGCTATAGAAAATCAAGTATTTATCATTGGAGTTAATAGAGTTGGTTATAGCGAATTAGTCAAGGAGAGTTTTGCGGGGAATTCATGTGTTATCGATCCTTTAGGTAATGAGATACTATGCTTAGGTATTCATGAAGCAGTAACGCATGTCGATATTGAGCTAAGTTTAATTCATGAAGCAAGGAAGTACTTACCGTTGTGGAAGGATAGGAGAAGTGATATCTATGATATTATTGTAAAGAGTGGTTAAACCTTGAGGAGGCTACTCATAGTAGAGATAATAGGTTTGGTAGCCATATTAGCTATATTCGTAGTATATGAAGTAAATTATGTAGCACCTATGGACGATTACATCTCAGATGAATGCTGGTATGTTAGTGCAGCTAGAAATATCTTAAGAAAGGTATTTAAGGCGGTACCTAAACATGAAGGAAATTATGTAAGGGTGACTATAGAGTTAGTTAGACCACTTGATAGGGAGCAGTACTATGAATGGCTTAATGATGTCAAGAATTATATAATGTTTGTATTAAATGGCACTATAGTTAAGGATGAGAGTTACTACATGTATAGTGATGAAGGAAACTACCTTCCTGCAATATGTGTAGATATTCCTAAGCTCAATTTAAGATATATAAATGCAACACCTCATATGAGACAATATGCCATTGGTTATTGTTATCCTAATGCAAATGGTGTATTAGACTACCTTAACTTAGAACATCCCCCTATAGCTAAGTATGTTATAGCCTTAATGATGGCCGTTTTCGGTGATAAACCTATATTCTGGAGGTTACCATCGATAATTTCAGCAGCTCTTATTCTACTCCTTACTTACTTAGCTGTAAGGAGGATAATACCTGAGTATAAGGCTTCCATGGCTTTAGGTTTCATAA
>CAZUAD010000008.1:24432-26031 GCA_964618155.1 uncultured Desulfurococcaceae archaeon | reverse complement strand
GTCTTAGCTATTGCCTTAGATATAACGTTTAGATCTTTAAGTATGGTTGCTATGCTAGATATATACATAGCTCTCTTCACTTTCCTAACTTACTACCTAGCCTTAACTAGGAGATTTAGACTAGGAATACTAGCTCTTAGTTTAGGTGTTACGACTAAGTTTAATGGAGGCTTTCCGTATCCGGCACTACTTGCTAAGATAGCTAGAGATATAGGGGATAAGCTGAAGTTTATTGCTTACTTAGTGTTGAGTGTTATGGTACCCATATTAATACTTTTCACATTCTCCATACCCTTAATTGCTAACTTAGGCTTTAGTAGGTGGTGGAACGAAGCTATAGTTGGTGCTATAAGGTGGCACTTAAGTATAAAGACACTTGGTGGCCCTCCTCAGTCAGCTCCTTGGGAATGGTTCTTAGGTATTAATCCATTTCCATTACACCTAATCTACGATCCCGAAACTCAGCAGTGGGTAGCGGACTTAATTGCTAAAGGCAATCCACCACTCTATATCTTAACGCTAGCTCTCTCATTATTACTGATTCCCGTCTTTAAGGAGTTACCTGATGAAGGTTTTACTTACGTATATACATGGGTAACTTACCTCATGTATGTAGCAATATGGTTTTTAGGAGCAAGAACACAGTACAGCTTCTATATGGTTCAAATAGTCCCATTAATATACACATTACTCTTTATTGAGGTCTACTATATAGTGACACCCATAAATAGAATAATTTATGTATTAAGATCATGGAAGGAAATGCTGAGTAATTTAAGAGGTAACATAAAGAGATTAATTAAAGAAGTTTACTCACTTTTAAGAAGGATCCTCATAAGAATTCGATAAGGTATCACTTTAATAATTAATGTACCTAATGTTACATTTACCATTTAAGGTTTTAAACGCTCCACTAACTTTATCCATGGTGTTTAGAAGTATGCCTAAGAAGTTCATCTACTCTTTCGAGGAAGGTGATTGGAGGAATAAGAAACTGTTAGGAGGTAAGGGGTCATCATTAGCTCAAATGACTCAGCTAGGTTTACCGGTACCTCCGGGATTGTTAGTAACAACTGAGGCATGTAGGGAGTTTTACTCACCTAGGAAATCCGAGATAGATTCATTAGTCAGAGAACTTGAAAGAAACCCACCACCCAAGGTTAGGGATGAGATAATAAAGAAGATATGGGACATAATAAACTCCCTAGATCTACCTAAGGGTCTCATGGATGAAGTAAAGAAGTATATGGCCTGGCTAGAACAGAAGACAGGTAAGAAGTTTGGCTCACCAGACAATCCATTATTAGTTTCAGTAAGGTCAGGCGCTGCAGTGTCGATGCCTGGTATGATGGACACAGTACTAAATCTAGGGTTGAATGATACTGTTGCTGAAGGTCTTGCTAAGCTAGCTAATAATGAGTGGTTTGCTTACGATGCTTATAGAAGATTTCTAAATATGTTTGGAAGAATTGTACTAGGGATCGAAGAGAGAATTTTCGAGGAAGAGTTTAGTAAGGCTGATGAAGAATTTAAGAAGGAGGTTCAAGCAAAATATTCTGACGAGTTAAATGAGGTATTGAGGAAATATCCTAAGTATTC
>CAZUAD010000008.1:20781-24422 GCA_964618155.1 uncultured Desulfurococcaceae archaeon | reverse complement strand
CATTAAGACTTGATGCTCAACCTCCACGTGAGATAGCTCCTAGAATATGGAAACTATCGGTGAGATACCTAAAAGATTTATGTGAGAAGTATAAGGAGATCATTAAGAAACATTGGGGTGAATTCCCGCAGGATCCATGGAAGCAGTTAGAATTAGCTATTAAGGCAGTATTTAGATCCTGGATGAACCCAAGAGCTATATTCTATAGAATTGCTAACAACATCACACCAGACATAGCCGATTGTACAGCAGTTAATATTGTAACAATGGTATTCGGCAATATGGGCTGGGACTCAGGTACGGGTGTATACTTTACGAGGGACCCAGCAACAGGTGAAGATAAGCCCTATGGTGAGTTCTTACCGAATGCTCAGGGAGAGGATGTCGTTGCCGGTATACGTACACCATTAAGTCTCGACGAACTTAAGAACACCATGCCTGAAGTATATAAACAACTTATCGAGGCAGGTAAGAAGCTTGAAAGATTGAACAAGGACGTTATGGACATAGAATTCACGGTCGAGAGAGGTAAGCTTTACTTCCTACAGAATAGAGCAGCTAAGATGACTCCTGCAGCCAGGGTTAAGACTGCTGTCGACATGGCTAAGGAAGGCATCTTAACTAAGGAGGAGGCATTACTTAAGGTTAGTCCTGATACTGTAGTTAAACTCATGTACCCAAGAATAGATCCTAAGGTTAAGGCGGAACCTGTAGCTAAGGGCTTAGCTGCATCGCCAGGAGCTGTAAGTGGGCAGGTAGTATTCCATCCAGACGATGCTGTAGCATGGGCTAGACAAGGTAAGAGAGTAATTTTAGTAAGAGTTGAAACAAAGCCTGATGATGTACATGGATTCTACGCAGCAGTAGGTATACTAACTTCAAGAGGTGGAATGACTTCACACGCAGCTGTTGTTGCTAGAGCTATAGGTAAGCCTGCTGTTGTTGGTGCGGAAGCCATCAAGATAGACTATGAGAAGAAGGAATTCCGTATAGGTGATTTAGTAGTTAAGGAAGGTGATTGGATAACAATAGACGGTAATACAGGCAATGTATACGTAGGTAAGATACCTACAATAGAGCCTGAACTAATACCTGAATTAGAAACCCTACTTAAATGGGCTGACGAAGTACGTAGACTAGGTGTTAGAGCTAATGCTGACGTTCCTGATGATGCAATAATAGCTAAGAAGTTCGGTGCCGAGGGCATAGGCCTATTAAGGATAGAGAGAATGTTCAGGAAGCTTGAAAGACTTGAGTTATTAAGGAAGGTCATATTAGCTGAGACAAGAGAAGAACGTGAAGAATACTTAAGACAGTTAGCTCAGATGATTAAACCAGACTTTAAGGAAATGCTTAAGATAATGGATGGTTTACCAGTAGTCATTAGACTTATAGATCCACCACTACACGAATTCTTACCAGCACCTGAGGAGGTTCTGAAGGAGCTATATGAGACTAGAATAGCATACCATACACTTAAATCATCTGAAGCAATAAAGGAGGTAGCTCCAGACGTACTTAAGAAATATGAGGAAAGAATTAAGGAATTAGAGATGCTCTTTAAGAGAGTTATGGCATTAAAGGAGCATAATCCAATGATGGGTCATAGAGGCGTAAGAGTAGGTGTTACTTATCCAGAAATCTACTACTACCTAGCTAAGGCAATGCTCGAAGCTGCCGCTGAACTAATTAAGGAAGGTTACCACCCGAAGTTAGAAATAATGGTACCTCAAGTAAGCCATGTCAATGAGATAAGGTACGTCAAGAGGCACGCTATAATCCCAGCAATAAATGATGTAGAGAAAGAATATGGGGTCAAGATACCTGTTAAGATAGGTACCATGATAGAGACTGTTAGAGCTGCGCTTACTGCAGCTGAAATAGCTAAGGAGGTGGACTTCTTCAGCTTCGGAACTAATGACTTAACACAAGCTACCTTTAGCTTTAGCAGGGATGATGTAGAGAACAAGTTCATGCCTCAATACTTAGAGCTAGAAATACTAGCTGATAACCCATTCCAGACACTAGATATAGAAGGCGTAGGAAAACTTGTGGAAATAGGTACTAAGGAAGGAAAGAAAGCTAATCCACACCTAGAAGTAGGTATCTGTGGTGAGCATGGAGGAGATCCTAAATCAATAGAATTCTTACATAAGATAGGTTTAGATTACGTTAGTGCATCACCATATAGAGTAGTCGTTGCTAGATTAGCAGCGGCACAAGCAGCAATAAAAGAGAAGTTAGGTAAACTTTAAACCTCTTTTTCCTACGATTCTAAGAACTCCTCAACATGTGGTGTCTCCTTAACCACCCTAAATGCTATACTCGTCATAGATCTCTTAACATAAGGTATCTTTATTAGTCTCTTTATGAACCTATCAAGATCTTCAATACTTCTAAAAGTTGTAATTATTGCTATATCATACTCACCTGTAATGTCGTATACAGCCCTAACATTTTTCTCCTTAGCGAGCATCTCCTCAACTTTCTCTATATAGGCTCCATCAACTTGAATTAAAGTAAGCGCGTTTATTTGGTAGCCTAACTTTCTATAATCTACTAATGCTGTAAACCCCTTAATTACACCTGCTTTTTCGAGTCTCCTAATTCTAAAGACTATGGTACTAGGTGACTTACCTAACATTCTTGCTAACTCCCTAATACCTTCACGACCTGTAAGAGCTAATTTCTTAATTATCTTGATATCAACATCATCCATTTTTAAACCTTTCTTTAGACTATCCATTCAATCACCCTAGTCATTAACAAATCTTAGTACCGGGCTTAACAGGCTCTGCAACTGTTAGTATTACAGGTTTCTCGCCTTCACCGCAACCTGCTGCGAGTAGCATCCCCTTAGATTCATAGCCCATGAACTTCTTAGGCTTTAAATTGGCAACTACTATAATGTACTTATTCACAAGATCCTCGGGTTTATACCATTCAGCAAGACCCGCTACTAACTGTCTTTCTTCATTACCTAAATCAACAATCAACCTTATTAGCTTCCTCGAACCGGGAATACGCTCTGCTTTCTTAACTAGTCCTACTCTTAAGTCAATCTTACGAAACTCCTCAATATCTATAAGCTTACTCAACTTTAGTCCCTAGCACCTCTTAGAAATTTAAAAATTAAAGTATTAGGTCTTTAAGGTTTCCTACTACCTTCTACAGGTTTAAACTTCACTACGTAAGGTATTGCGCCATCTAAGGTTCTAGCTGAAGGAGCTATTGTTGCTTCAACCTCCATACCCTCACGTACTTCCTCAGGCTTAACGTTGATCACTTCTGACATGACAAGAGCATCACCTAATCTTATCAATGCTATTATTAGGGGTAGCGAATTTTCAAATCCCTTAATGGGTACGTTAAGTATAGTATAGGTCTCTATCCTTCCTTTTGATGGTAAATCAAGACTTACCAGATCTCTTGAACCACACCTAGGACATGCATGTTTAGGTGGGTATGCTATGTAACCACATTTAAGACATTTTGATGCTGTTAACTTAATTAATCTCCTCTTAAATCTCCAAATTCTTTGTACGGTAGTCATTCAGGATCACCTACTTAAAATTATTGTTGTGATGTTCGAACCTACACCACCTATGTTTTGAGCTAGACCTAGTTCAGCATTAACCTTA
>CAZUAD010000008.1:17454-20771 GCA_964618155.1 uncultured Desulfurococcaceae archaeon | reverse complement strand
TTCCTGGAAAGTCTCCTCTGAGCTGCATTACTATTTCAGCTACCTGATATACACCTGTAGCCCCGACTGGATGGCCTCTTGATTTAAGTCCTCCAGAGGGGTTTAGTGTAGGTCTATCACCTGGCTTAAACCTTCCCTCAGAGAGAAGTTTAGGAGCCTTACCCTTAGGTGCGAATCCTATCCCTTCTATGCTTAACATAGCCACTATACTATAAGCATCATGGATTTCTGCAACATCTATGTCATCTATGCTTACACCAGCCATGGAAAGAGCTTTCTGAGTAGATAATCTAGCTGCTAATAGCTCGTCGAGTTCGTACCTTGAAGTTAGGTCTGTACTGTCTAAGGCATTACCTATACCGGCTATCTTAATGGGGGTATCAGTGAGTTTCCTAGCTATATCTTCTGAAGCGAGATATATAGCGGCTGCACCATCACTTATGGGGCATGCATCGTAAAGCCTTATTGGATCAGCTATGATAGGTGAGTTAATAACCTCCTCTAATGTAACTTTCTTTCTAAGATGGGCATAAGGATTGTAGTATCCGTTTTCATGCATTAGGACAGGCCATAGCCCCATTTCTTCGCGTGTTATCTTATGCTTACTCATGTAATACCTCATAACTAATGCGTTAAGTCCTGCAAAACTTACTCCATAGATTAGCTCATAATCCGCATCAGCAGCCCATGCAAGACCTCTAGAGGTATCGGGTGTCGGTCTTTCATTTAGCTTCTCAACACCTACAACCAATACTCTCTTAAATAATCCTGAAGCTATTAATGAGTAACCTGCTAAAATAGCTGCACCACCAGAGCCACAAGCTCCTTCAACCTTGAATCCACTAACACCTCTAAGACCTATATGATCAGCTATTAATGAAGCTAGGTTTTCTTGCTCTATTAAGCTACTCAACATATTACCTACTACAATCACTTCAGGTTTCTCACCTTTAGCTTCCTCAATGGCCTTAAAGGAAGCCTCAGCTGCTAAGTCCCTTAAACTCTTATCAACATGTCTACCTACCTTAGTCATACCTACGCCAATAACGAAGACCTTATTCAAGATACCACCTAGTCCTTACTAATATATAGAATTATACTTGAGTCCATATAAGGCGAAAGAAAGGTGAATAATATCCTCTTACACCTAGATAAGGTCTCCTCTAAGGTCTTAAATGCATGAATAATTGCGTCCTCAATACCCATCTTTAAGAACTTAGCTAAACTCTTAATTAATTCCGTGTTAAGACCTAAGGCTGACGCAACTTTAATTATTACCTTGGGGATAGGTGAATAACCTGCTAAACATACCTTATTATCAATATTGCCACATGATTTTAACTCTTTCTGTAATTTCTTTATCCAAATATCACTTAGGAAGTCGTAATATGCCCTCATATCGGTCTTTGAGTCTATCATGAAATACTCATTTTCCTGAGCTATGCCTACGTACTTAACGTTAAAGCATTTACCTTCATTTCTACACTCCTTCGACATGGTAATTAATGATAAGTGCTTCTGAGGGACTACGTAACCTATTACTAGAGGATCATAACCAGAGTTTATGAGTGGTTCAGCAATTTTTACTGCGTCAACTATATCATGAACCATCACGACATCACGTTCAAGAATGCTGCTTAAGAGGCTTCTAAAGTTTGTGTTAGCTATATTACCTAATGACTTACCTACAAGTAAGAGAACTTTAAAGTCTGAATCCTTAGAAATTTCCTTAACACCTTCATATATCGCTTGAACAGTATCCTGTCCACCACTAGCTAAGTCCTTATTTAGCCATCCAATGATTCTTAACACTTCTATTCACTATGCATCTATCCTTACTACACTTTTTATGGTTTTAATTGAACTAGGATATTTTAACCTAGAATATTAGAGGCTTAGGGTGTGTAGTAGGACTTTGAGGATTAGACGTTTAAGTGAAGTAGCTGTCTTGAGCGTTGTGATAGGATCTGCATTTTACATTACACTATTCCTTTATGCTTATAGAGGCAGTCTAGAGAACTTTATATTAAGTTTTAAGGGGGGTAACGCTATCTACATCTTAGCTGTTTTTGCCTTAAGATTCTTATCATTAACTATTCACGGAATTGCTTGGTGGGTATTAATAAGAGCTCTTAGACCCATAAGTAAAGTGAAAACCCTTAAGGTAACATATTCTTCAGTATTTACTGAATTTATCATACCCATAGGTGGTATAACAGAGATTGTCAAAGTTGCCCTATTAACTAAACTTAAACTCCTTAGGAGCGATGAGGCTATAGCCTCACTTTTTGCACATAGGATAGTACTATCATTTTCAATATTCTTAATAACGTTCATAGCCTTAATGATACTTGATGCACCATTAATTTTATACATAGCCTTAATAATACCTTCACTAATTCTCGTAATAGTTAATATAGCAGGTTTCATTATTCCATCATTCTATAGGATTGAGAGTATCTTAGATAAGGTCTTAAGTAGATTTGGATTAAACATTAAGGGGTTTTCCTTTAGATATTCAAGTAGTATGAAGGGTGTTGTAGGTAATCTGCTTTTCATGACCTCCTCACTAATACTAAGTATCTGTGAAAGGTTTTTGAATGCGCTTTATGGTGTAAGTATCGCTATGCTTATAGGTATCAAGTTAGATATTATTAGGGCCATACTAGCCTTTGACTCTCTGTATGCTATCTTATGGTTATTCCCATTAATAACTCCTGGAGGTCTTGGAATATATGAAACCATACAAACAAGTTTACTTAATTTCTTAGGTATTGAACTTAGCCAGGCTGCAACAGCTAGCATTATCTCTAGAATTGCTTACTTAGTAGTTGGGTATGGCTTATTTACCTACTCAACATTAACCTTAGGTTTAAGTCTAAGGGGGATAATTAAAAGTATTTCTACAAGATCTTAAACTCCGTTAAAGTTCTTAGAATGAAGACTAATAATCCCCGTAGGCATTAAAGCTTAGGTGCTATATGTGTCAGTCAAGGAGGATCTCAAGAGAAAGGTTATTGAAGCTCTAAGAAACGTTTATGATCCTGAAATCCCCATTAATGTATGGGATCTTGGACTAATATATGACTTAAAAATCAATGATAATAATGTAGTGCATATTAAAATGACCTTAACCGCACCTGGATGTCCAGTAGCTAATATGATTGTATACCAGGTTATGGAATCTGTAAGAAATGTTGAAGGTGTTAATGACGTCGACATCGACTTAGTCTTTGATCCCCCTTGGGATCCCACAAAAATGACTAAGGAGGGTCGTGAGAAGTTCAAGGAGATATACGGCTATGATATAGTTGAAG
>CAZUAD010000008.1:16144-17444 GCA_964618155.1 uncultured Desulfurococcaceae archaeon | reverse complement strand
GACATAATGATAGTGCTTAGTTAATGCTTTTAAAGTAGTTAAGCTTTAGGCTTATGGTGTTGGATACTGACTCTGATACTACATCCTAGGCAATATGCCATAATCAAGATACTACTCAAGGAGGGTAAACCAATAAATATTAATGAGCTAGCTAGGAGACTTGATAGGAGAGTTCAAGATATTATGAGGGACATAGAAGAATTAAGCGTCAAGAAACTTTTAATAATTAAACGAAGAAGAATTGTAGAAGTGTCCCTAAGTGATCTAGGAAGAAAGTATTTGAACGAGGGACTTCCTGAAGAGATTATGCTAAAGACTTTAATGAAGTATAGCGGTAAGATGGCTCTTCAAAAGCTTAAAGAAATCCTTAACCTAGATATGAAGGAGTTTTCAGCAGCTCTGGGCATACTTAAGACATATAACGTCATTAACATTAGATATGGTGTTGTGGAACTAAATAGTGATAATGTAAATAAAGCGTTAAATTACATAAATAACGTTAAACATGTACTAATGAGTCTTAAGGAACCTGTAAGATATTATGAGAAAATACCTGATCAATACTTGATTCTCAAAAGAAGAGGCTTTATATCCATTAGGGAAATTAAAGAAATTACTATTGAGCCTACAGCTAATCTTAATGAATTAGTGATGAAGGGCGAGATAAGGGAAGCTAAGGTTATTACAGCATTAGATGAAAGCATTATACTTTCCGGAGCTTGGAGGGAAGCTGTATTTAAGGAATTTGATTTAAGTATTGAGGTTCCAACCCTATATCCTAAGAGGAAACATCCCTATATACAATTCCTAAACTATGTTAGATACATAATAAGTAATATGGGATTTAAGGAGTTTAAGGGACCCCATGTAGAGAGTGAATTATGGAACTTCGATGTATTATTCGTACCGCAATATCACCCCTCTCGAAGACCTACTGATGTTTATTTTGTGAAGAATGAAGATGTTTATGTCGATGTTCCTGAGGATGTATTAGCCAGGGTTAAAGTAATCCATGAAAGGATCTTAAGATATAGATGGGATAAGACAAAAGCACTAAGACCTATACTAAGAACCCATACAACCCCTGTATCCATGAGGACCATCTATAAACTTAAGGAGGGTGAGTACATGGTGTTTTCATTGGATAGAGTATTTAGGCCTGATACGCCAGATTCAACACATTTAATGGAGTTTCATCAGCTTGAGGGAATTATCGTAGGCAAGAATGTAAGGTTTAAGCATCTCTTAGGGTTTTTCAAAGAATTTGCTAAGAGATTAGGATTAGGGGATGTTAAATTTA
>CAZUAD010000008.1:8504-16134 GCA_964618155.1 uncultured Desulfurococcaceae archaeon | reverse complement strand
GCTTCATCAAGCATCCTAAGCTAGGATGGATAGAAGTATTTCCTGGAGGTATGTTTAGACCTGAAGTACTCGAAGCAGTTGGTTTAAGGGGATATCAAGTTGCTGCATGGGGCATAGGTATTGATAGGATAGCCATGATAATTCTGGGAATAGATGACATAAGGCACCTATACTCAAATGACCTAGAACTCATAAGGAAAATCAAGCCCTTAAGGAGGGTGGTAGTCTAATGCCAGCTATAAGCATTAAACTATGGGATATTGAAAGACTAGTTAGAGAGTCAATAACATTAAATGAATTTAAAGATGTAATCAATAACTTAAAGATTGAGTTTGAAGGTATTGAAGGCGATGAAGTGTACATTGAGGTTAGCCATGATAGAGCTGACTTATTCTCGGCTGAAGGATTAGGTAGGGCACTAAGGTATTGGTTAGGTATTGACGAGTTTAGGGGTTTAAACGTAGGTTTAAGTAAAGAGGTTCATCTAATTATTGACAACCCCCCAAGATACAGACCTTACGTGCTTATGAGCATAGTCAGGGGTGCTAAGCTAGATGATGAGAGCATTAGACAATTATTCCAATTACAGGAAAAGCTCCACTTAACTTACTGTGATGAGAGAAGGCTCGTATCTATAGGTCTTTACGACTTAGATAAATTGAAACCTCCAGTAATATATAAGGCAGTTCAGGAATTTACCTTTAGACCACTAGATGAAGCTAGGCAAATGAGCTTAGCTGAAATCTTAGAATTAACAGAAAAGGGCGTTATGTACAAGCACTTAGTTAAGAAGGGTGAATACCCCATTCTCATAGACAGTACTAATACTGTGCTCTCCTTTCCACCCATAATTAATAGTGAGGACACTAGAGTTACTGAAAATACTAGGAATATAATCATAGATGTTACAGGTACCGAGCTAGACTTAATGACTAAGGTTCTAACCCTAATAACATTTAGTGTATTCGAGAGGACCTATGGTCATGGGAGTATAGAAATTGTACCTATTATTAAGGGAGGAGATTTGCATGTAGAACTGATTAAGGCTATGAATCCTCGTGAATTAACCCTAAGGAATAATGATGTATACGAATTATTAGGGATTAGACTAAGCATTAGCGACGTAGTTAACTCATTAAAGAGGCTTGGTTATGCCATTAAACATGTAGGAGATGGAGAGGTTAAGATATTAATTCCTCCGTTTAGGATTGATGTCATAGGTAAGGTAGATGTTATTGAGGATGTGGCAATAGGCTACGGATATGATAAGATAGCTACGGAATCATATCCCCCTGTACATTATGGTGAAATATCCAAGATTGAACGATTCTCAGACATAATCAGGGAATTAATGTTAGGTTTAGGCTTCGATGAGGTTGTTAATTTCATGTTAATAGACGAAGACTTCATGAAATCTTTAAGTACAGATTCATTCATAGTACTCAAGAATCCTAAGCTTAAGACATATTCAGCAATTAGAAACTCACTCATTCCTTCATTACTAATAAGCATTAAAAGAAATTCTGACACCTTCCCTCGCATGAAGATATTTGAGATAGGTGACTGTGTCATAATAGAGAAGGGTAGAGCAGTTAGTAAACGAAGATTAGGATTTGCGATATATGGTAATAAGGTTACATTAACTGATGGGCTAACTACAGTAAAATCGCTAATGAACGCCTTAGGCTTAAAGTATAATTTAAGGGGTACAAGAATAAAGGGCTTCATTGAGGGTAGAGTAGCTGAAGTATTAGTGGAGTCCCACCCAGTAGGTTTTGTAGGTGAGCTACACCCTGAGGTCATAGTTAAGCTAGGTTTATCTAAACCATTAGTCTTAGCTGAGATAGACCTGGGAGAACTCCTTGACTTAGTAATTCGATCTACTACTTCTACTACTTAAAGCTCTTTTAGCCTCACTGAATATCTTATCCGCTAATGTTTCACCTATGGTGGGTATTTTAGCTAGATAGCTAGGACCCTTATTAATTATATCAGTAAGGCTCTTTATCCCATGATTATAAAGAGCTCTTGCCCTAATTCGTCCAATACCTTTAATACGTACAAGCTCTATGAGCTCCTCTTTAACCCCGTATCTTACTCTCATTGAAAGCTTATTAAGCTCCTTTGCATGCCTTCTTAGGTCAACCACATCGCATACACGCGATGCAGCGTATGTTAGCCACGAGGCTGTATCAACTAATACACTTAAATCACCTGCTCCTACCTTTAACATCAATGCTATATCATCTTCGCTAACCTCATTTATCCATTGGTTTAGTATTAACCCTATCTTAAAAGCACGGAGCCATTCATATAGGTCAACTCCTCTAACAGGTCTCGGTATCATACCTGCCTCATATGCTGAATATGCCTCCTTGTATAAGCCCCTATAACCTGTTACCCTAATCTTAGAGAAATCAGGGGTCATAGCAATAAGGGTTAAGTAGTAAAGTGGAGGTACCTCATCAACATTGCTTAACTCATTAATAATTATCATTGCAGTTAGGGGGTCAATATATAGTCTGCTAACGGTGATGCCTAGTCGTGTAGGGTTTAACTCGTTATTCGCTGCTTCAATCATGCCCATACTTATCAGCTTAGGTAATATGCTCTTAACCATTAATTTAACTAAGTCCTTGCTCCTTTCTCTTAATAGGTTCTTGTGCGCTAAGGTATTCCCTAGAAACTCCTTCAATTCATCGACAGTGTAGACATACCTAGATGCGATAAGTGATAGTGTATGTATTCTAAGCGCCCTTTCACTGATCAATGCTGATTTAACATTCTCAGGTCTTCCTCTTACGTATCTCCAGCCCTCACCTTCATCTCTAACGTCAGCTATGATGGCTTCACCTAGTACGTCATATTGAGGTCTTCCAGCACGTCCTGCCATTTGCTTGTATTCAGCTATTGTTATAGGCTTCATCATCCCCCCCTCAAATCTTCTAGTATATATTATCACCCTTCTAGCAGGCATGTTTATTCCAGCAGCAAGTGTTGGAGTAGCTACGACAAATCTAATAAGCCCTTCACGAAAGCTATGCTCTATGGCTAATCTGGCACCATGAGATAATCCTGCATGGTGAAACGCAACACCATGCTTAATTAATTTATCAAATACCTTAATCTCGCTCCTAATTGCTTCAAATTCCTTAAACCTCTTCATAACCTCTCTATGAGCATCATCACTGATTGGTGGAGCCTTTGAAGCAATACTTTGAGCTGTTTGTTCAGCTTTGTGTCTAGCTTGTTTAAATATTATTACTTGGTAATCATTACTTAAAGCTGAATTTACAATATGAGTTATTAGATCGCCTTTAACCTTCTCTAACCTACCATCATTAAACATTATTAACGATTTACGCTTAAGGTAAAAGCCCTCAATAAGCCTTACAGGTCGCCAGCTACTTAGAACAAGTTTTGCATTAATCCACTCAGCTAATTCCTCAGGATTACCTAATGTAGCACTTAAGCATACAAGTTGTGCTCCCAACTTCATTGAATATATGGTTATTAATTCAATAGTAGGGCCCCTATCTCCATCACCTATATTATGGAATTCATCAATTACTACCACACCAATCTTCTTAAGCCATTTAGGTCTCAACCTGAAGAGCGAGTCAAGTCTTTCATATGTTGTTACTACAATATCGTATTTATCAAGCCACTCACCAGGCTCATCGTAATCCCCCGTACTTATACCAACCTTAATACCTAGTCTTCCCCACATACTAAATTCTTCAAACTTTTCATTAGCTAAGGTCTTTAATGGTGTCGTATAGATTCCTTTAAATCCTTTAAGTACTACGTTGATAAGAGCTAGTTCACCTATAAGGGTCTTTCCACTAGCGGTAGGTGATGAGACGAGTATGTTATTACCTCTTAATAATCCCTTTCTTATAGCCTCTTCCTGAGGTGGTGTTAAGTACTTAATACCTCTACTCTTTAGCTCATCTATTACCTCACTAGGTAGGTCTAAGGACTCTACTGCGAGCGTCTACTTCACCATTAGATAAATTTAGGTAAGATGCTCTTAAGGGTAATGTGTTATTACCTCAGCACATTTAAATTTTGCTAGCCTAACTATAGTGGATGATCGCTGCGGTCGTAGCTGAGCTCTGCAATGATGTGAACGGCGGGCTTCGGTGATAAAATACATGGATAAGAAAGCCTCTATAGTATTCATTCAAGAGAAAGATAATAAGTATAGTACCCACGTACTAGTAGCAGCACTTGAAGGTGAAAATACAGACAATGTTGCCGATATCTTTATAACGAACCTAAGGAACGCGGAAGATATTTTGACTAAGGTAAGTTCTAAATACCGCTTAAAGATACTTGCATATCCTTTACTAACTGTTCATGTTGTTGAGAACTTAGAGAGAATAAGAAGTATAGTTATCTTAGCTAAGAAACTAGGCTATGTAACATTAGCGGGTGGGCCACATGCAACCGGGGATCCTTACGGGACTATAATATCTTTAGGATTTGATTATGTAGCTTTAGGCGAAGGTGAGGATTTAATAAATGAGTTCGTCATTAACTATGCTGAGGGTAATGATGTTAAAAGAATAAACGGAGTCGTATTCATGGAAGATGGCAAAATTAAGATAAAGGGAAGAAGGTGGATTAGGGACCTAGACATGTATCCACCCATCTCACTTAGGTATAGACTATTCAACCCAATAGAAATAACTAGGGGATGTGTCTATGCTTGCAAGTACTGTCAGGTTAGCTTTATGTTTACTACTAAATTAAGACATAGAAGTGTGGAATCAATAACTTATTACTCAAGTATGATGGTTAAGGAGGGTTTAAAGGATCTTAGGTTCATATCACCTGATTCACTAAGCTACGGGAGTAGAGGATATAAAGTTAATTATGATGCCCTAGCAAACTTACTTGAAAGCTTAAACACTTTAAGAAGGAATGAAGGAGCAAGGGTATTCTTAGGTACATTCCCTAGCGAGGTAAGACCCGAACATGTTGATGAAAATATTGCAAGGTTATTTAAAGGTAGAATCGATAATAAACGAATAATTATTGGCGCACAGACAGGTTCGGATAAGTTATTAAAGAAAATTAATAGAGGTCATACATCAGATGATGTTATCCATGCGGTTGAAGTTCTAAGAAGATATGATTTTGAGGTAGATGTTGATTACATATTTGGACTTCCCGGTGAGGATGATGAGGATATCTTATTAACTATGAAGCACATAGAAAAACTCGTAAGTCTTGGAGCTCGAATTCATGCACATGTGTTTATGCCATTACCAGGTACACCTTTCTCTTTTGCACCCCCCGGTAAAATAAGACCTGAAATGAGAAGATTTCTTTATAAACTATTAGGTAAGGGGATAATTTATGGACAATGGAGAAAACAGGAAGACATAGCCTACAAGATAGCTAAATTAAGAGATGAAGGAGTTATATTGATTAGTGAGAGAAGAGCTTACGAAGTACTTAATACATTAAATATTAAGTCTTAAAGTAGTTGGTAATCCCCATAAATACCTCTTTAAGCTCCAAGAGAATCTTTCAACTTGCGAAGTTAGTGAATATCCTATTACTGGTTTTACTTCACCCCTTCTAATTGCTTCAAGAACATCATCAAGAGTTAAATCATTCACCGTTAAAATATTGTGGGCACTACCTATCATCGAAAGTACATGGGCATCAGAGTTTGCTAACTTTACCTTTTTATAATTCTTGAAGAGGAGAAGACTTAAAAAATTACTAAATGGATCTGAGCCTCCATTAAATATTTCAACACCATCCCATATATCACTTAAAGCTAATAATCCTATACCTTCCTTTATAATGTTAAGAGGATGTGCTGGTATTACTAAACAACCATTACTTTTACTAATATCAACTAAAGCCATTAGATCCTTATTAACGTTTTTTAAGTAATGGTCACAGAGGACTAGCACGTCGCCGTAGTTAGTACGGATCTCAGCACCATAAACTATAGTAACACCTTTAATGCCGCATCTATTCGCAAGAATGCTGCCAGCGAATGTGTCATGATCAGTAATGGATATTACCCTAATACCTCTTCTAAGTGCGTACTTAACTATCGTACAGGGATGTTCTTTACCATCACTTGCTAATGAATGTATATGTAGGTCAGCTCTTACCTTCATCACATACCTCCTAACCATAGGTTTCTCTTTTAGAAGTTATATGTTAAAGTACGACATTAATTATGGGTTGAATTGATGAGGTTTAAGATTATAGCTTCATCTAGTATACCCACTAATGTAATAGTCGATATTGAGAATACCTTATCCAGAGCTTTCAACGCGTATACGCGTGTTATATCCATAGAGAATATTCCTTCAGAGTGTTATAATCCATTGAGGGGACAATATAGAGCGGATTTAGTTAATATATGGTTGATGAGTAAGTATGGTAGGGATTTAAGAGGTAATGATTACGTTGTTGCCATATTAGATGTTGATGCTTATGTACCAGGTCTTAACTTTGTATTTGGCTTAGCATCTCCTTCAATGAGGGTAGCGTCGATATATACCTATAGACTTAGATTCACCTATCCAGGTCTAAAGTTAAAGAAGGATGAATTGTTCATGCTGAGAATTAGAAAGGAGGTAATGCATGAAGTAGGTCACTTACTAGGTCTTGATCATTGCTATAATAGCAAGTGTGTTATGTACTTTAGTAATAGCATTCTTGATACTGACAACAAGGATTGGAGGTATTGTCCTGAGTGTGCAAGTAAATTAAGAGGTAAGGGTATCGTACTAAATGCGGACTTCATAATTACATAGTAATCCTAAAAAACATGGAGTATTAAACCCCCATCTACAGGGACTGCCGCACCATTAACATACGAAGCTCTAGGGGATAAGAGAAAAGCTACTACCTCACCTATCTCTTCAGGCTTAGCTACACGTTTAAGAGGGACTTTATCAGCCAAGTTCTTTAAGTACTCATCAACGGAAACGCCCTTTTCCTCAGACCACCGTTTTGCTAGTGACATAAGCCTATCAGTTAACACGTATCCTGGTAGCACCATGTTAAATCTAATACCTTTCGGGCTATACTCTCTGACTAAGGACTTAATAAGCCCTGCTATTGCTATCCTTAAAGTATTTGAGAGAGCTATTGATGGTATGGGCTCCCTTATTGCTATGCTCGTCACAAATACTATAGATCCTTTAGACTTAAGGAGGTAAGGTATGGAATACCTACTTATCCATACGGCGCTCATCACCAATAATTTAAAGCCGTAATTCCAGTCATCATCATTTAATTCGCTAAAGTAGCCGCCTTTTGGTGGACCCGTTACATATGCTACTCCATCTAATCCTCCCATAAGCTTATAAGCCTCATTAACTAATCTTTCAACATCCTCCTTAACAGTTAAATCAGCATTTACTCCATACACTCTAGCTTTAGGAAATTCACTCCTTAAATTACTTAAAGCCTCCTCAACGGTCTTTTTATACCTACCGTTAATTGTTACTATAGCTCCTTCTCTAAGAAGAACTTTAGCTATACCGAAACCTATTCCACGTGTTGAAGCCGTAACGAGTATCTTCTTACCTTCCAACCCTAACATAATTAAACCTCAAAAGTTTAATTGAATCTTAAAGATTAAAGT
>CAZUAD010000008.1:5433-8494 GCA_964618155.1 uncultured Desulfurococcaceae archaeon | reverse complement strand
TCTAGGTACTTGACTAAATTAAATAACTTACTAGGCAATGGATTATGACCAGAAAGCTCTGGATGCGTAGGATCGGATCTTAAAGGTGTTACTACCACGAATCCTTTTTCTAAGTAGTAAGAGTCAGTTCCTTCTTCAGTCACCTTATCACCGACAAGCCAGAAGTATGGCCTACCTCTTGGATCAACTCTTCTAACATACCTCTGCTTAAACCTAATTCTTTGGGGTTTAGCTAGTTTAGCGCCTAGAGGTTTAGGAGTCCTAGGTATGTTTATCGAGAGGGCATCAACACCTTCAAACCAACCATGTTCTAAAACGAATCTTGAGGTTTCATAAACTATATTACTAACAATGCTTGCATAAGGTTGCTGAGTAAATGCTTCATCAGAATCTACATCAGCCGAGAATGCTATGGCGGGATAGCCAAAGAGTCCAGCTTCAATTGCAGCACCTATGGTACCTGAATAGAGGATGTTTTGAACGGATGTATTCTCACCTACGTTAACTCCTGATACTACAAGATCAGGATCAACACCTAATATTGACCTCGCGACATGAACTGCGTCGACAGGTGTTCCATTTATTACGTTGACCTTTATATCATTAATCTTTAACTCTTTAACGAATATAGGCTTATGTAGTGTTAAAGCATGAGCACCTCCAGACTTAGGCACTTCAGGTACTACGGGAATGACTTTACCTAAAGGTCTCAATGCATTATAAGTTAAGGGGAAGGCCTTGGTTAGGAATCCATCATCATTTACGAGTAATATCTTATGCTTCACCATGGTAATACCCTAAAGCACCCTCAAGGCTTGCTAAGTGTCCCATACACTAACACCCTTTTAATATTTTAATGATAATTCGTCCAACTAAAATGATTAATGATCGCTGTAATCGACTTCACTACATCTTTCTCCTTCCACAATCTCTTTACGGGTTCGTGAAAGCTCCTTAGGTAACACAACATAACCTTAAATCCTTACTTTAACATTAGCTGAATTCGTTATAAGCAATTATGTATAGTAGTACTAAGGCGGTAAGATAAGGAGGATATAGATGTTTGAAAGCATAGTAAGGGAATTAATTGATGCATTAATGTCTTTAAGGGTTGAGAAGCCTAGATACGAGCTAAGATATGAAGATATGATAGGATTTACTGAGAGCGAACTTAGATTGAATTACCTTAGTAAACCGTTAAGGTATTATAAGACTGGAGCCGTTGATGCTGCATCCATTAATCTATACGTAGGCTTTAGTCAGTTAGCTATAGCAGCTGGCACCTTCGTAGGTAATTCGAAGACCATCTTAATACCCTACTATAAGAGTGAACATATGTCTGATGACATACCTCCTATAGTGAGTTCCTACGTCTCAGTAAGGAATGTGAGGTGGGTTACTGATAGGTATGTGAAGTTAGGTGTACGTTATCTCGAAGACCCGGAATTACCTGAGGGTGCATTGGCTCATGATATAAGGATATCTCTTGAAACATTCATACTAAGCAACATTCCCACTCACGGCGATGATTCTGAATTAATACTTATTGATGGGCCCGTGGAATACCCTCTTAAACACCCATTGGAGGAGAGTAAATGGAATATTGAGGTTAAGAGATTAAATGAGGAAAGGGTTCGCATACTTAGAAGTTTAGTCGAAGGAGGAAGAATACCTCTTTCAATAGTTAAAAGGGTTGGTATGTCAAAATATCTCGTTAGAAAATCAGTAAAATCTTCAGAATTAACTGATACACAGCTAATTTATAGACTCCTAAGTAGGCATGAGATTGAAAAACCTATTTACATAGGCCCTATTGAAGTTAGAAGTATCTATGGCTTAACTAATAAGTACATGTTTTACTTAATAGTGCCTAGTAGCTCTTACATAAGGTCGTTTAGCATATTTAGAGTGGAGGTAATTAAGGAGGTATATGAATACTTAAGCAATAAATTAACTGATGTACTATCATATTTAGCTTTGAGTACGTACTCCTTTGGATTACCCTTACCCTATAAATTAAATCAAGCTGATAGAGCTAGTAAGAAGGTTGTTTCAGCGATGGCTTCATTAATAAATGGCATGCTTAAGATCAAGGGCATAACAACGATATATGAGGGACTTAGCTATGAGTAAAGACCTTTTAAGCATAGTGAGAGGTAATGTTTCGAAAGCCTATGAGATAGCCAGGGAAATAGGTAAAATTATAGGTATAGTCTCTAGAAGAGCTACGTCTAGAGCAGCTAAGGAGGAAAATAAGGTTATAATAGAGGTTAAACCTGATATCTACTATAGCTTAGGGCTAAACTTAAACTTAGGAACATACTTAGTTGCTGTTGATATAAGAACCCTTAAGATTATCGGATTAAGAGTTCACTCAATACATAGGCAGGATATAGCATCAGATTTACAAGTCACGACTACTATCTCACTAGAGCCGGAGCCTGAAGGATTATTAACCAATGTCTTTATAGAATCGACACCGCTACTAACTGATAGTGGTGAACCATTTGGAACGGCGATAGAACCTCAATCACCTGTAGTCTTACCTAGCGACCCTTCCATACTGTCTAAGCTTATAGGAATACCCAGTGAGGGTATTGTAGTAGGTTTCCTACACACCGGAACAGCCCCCGTAGCTGGCGGTCTAGTTCCGCTTAGAATACCTAGGAGGGAATTCTTTAAGCATCTCTTAATACTAGGGACAACAGGATCAGGTAAGACAACATTCATAAAGAATCTCATGTACTCGATAATGAATTCTTGGTACGAAGCTTCATTAGTTGTTATCGACGCAGCAGGCGACTACACGCAAATACTACTACCGCCACCTGAACCTCCTAACGAGACAGAGGTCTTTAAGAAGTATTTAAGATCACATAAATACCCTAACTGGGTTACCGTATTAGTTCCGTTAAGGAAGAAAGATACCGACTTAAAGTATTTTGCTATAAATTACGTTAAGGATAGGCTCTTAAGAATTGCTAACGAATTTCACGGTAAAGATCTTGAGTTCATGATAGAAAGCACTAGAGGATTTGATTCAACTTACTCAGTAGTTATT
>CAZUAD010000008.1:521-5423 GCA_964618155.1 uncultured Desulfurococcaceae archaeon | reverse complement strand
CCTTTATAGGGTATTTCAGGAGAGAAGTAATGAGCTTATGAGGGCTCTTAAGATTCATAAAGGTACTTTAGAGAATATAGAAAGAGCTCTTAACTTCATAGCTAGTTCTGAGGAAGTTGACGTAATTGTTGGTAGAATGAGTATTGGGATGCCTTCGATTGATTCATTAATGAGTAAGTACAGGGGGCCTATCGTATTAGATTTAGATTATGCAGCAGTCCGTGGAGCTCACTTCATAGTCTTAAACCTAATAGCTTATGAGTTTCTAAGATCTCTTTATGTTTGGAAGAAGACTTTAGGCTATAGTAAACCAGTTCTCGTGGTCCTTGACGAAGCTCATAGATTCTTCCCTTCAGAAGGTACCTCAGCTGAGGAAGTAGAACTACTGGCTGACTTCATATCAAGGATAGCTAGATTGGGTAGATCTAAGGGTCTAGGCTTAATATTCTCAACACATTCACCTAAGGATGTACATAAGATAGTCATACAGTTAACAAATACGAAAATAGTATTTAGAAGTGAACGTGAATATTTAGAATTCTTGGACATACCTAGAGAATTCATACCAATCCTAGAATTAGCTCAAGATCGCGTAGGACTTATTAGAAGTTCAGCAATAAGATCAGGCTATGCTCTATTTAAAACATCAGAACCTCTCTTAGGACATTATGATGTAGGAAGGTTGATTAGTTAAGAGATCACATTAAATGGGTGACATCACCAGAATCTATACTATGAATTACGTTATTGTCATCTCTAACTAGCAATCTTCCCTCATTATCTAGACCTATAGCAAGACCTTTTATGATTAAGCCATTGATAAGCTTGACGGCAACATATTTACCTATAGTTAACGATTTCCTAATCCACTCATTAACTATTTTATCGGTTTCTCCCTTCAGAAGTAATGAATAGTACGCGTCAAAGTGCATTAGCACAGATCTTAATAGAGTTACTCTAGGTATTCTTTCTTTTGTTATATCAATAAGGCTTATAGCTATATTACTAAGATATTGTGGTATGATGTTGTTAACGTTAATTCCTATACCTACTAATACATGTTTTATCATGTCAGCCTCAGCTTTAGTTTCGATTAAGATACCTGAAACCTTCTTATTGTTTACTAATACATCATTAGGCCACTTAAGATGTGCATCTACATTTGCTACGGACTCTATAGCCTTAGCAACTGCAAGACCTGTTGAGAGACTTAATAAATGCAACGATTTAAGTTTAGGAGGTCTTAATACTAATGTGAACCACAATCCCCCCTTAGGTGCAATCCATCGTCTACCTAGCCTTCCTCTACCTTTACTCATAGATTCACATATTATTAATGTACCTTCAGGAGCACCTTGTGAAGCTACATAATCAGCGAGATCTTGAGAAGTTTCACAGTAAGGAAAGTATAGAGCTTTAAAACTTAATTTAGTTTGTAAATCGTCTAAGAACATATTGGTTTTGCTAAGATCATCCTCATCTATAATTTTATATCCGAAACGTGAATGTGATTCTATTATAAAGCCTTTTGATTTTAGACTCTTTATTAACTTATTAACCATAGATCTAGATATAGAGAGCTGTCTCGCTAAAACACTACCAGAGACGTAATCTCTAGACCTCCTTAATATATCAAGCAGTTTATCTTCAAGGTCCATAAGTCCACCTATATGGAACCCACTTAAATAGCTTATTAGCGTAATTTTAAATACTAACTTAGTTCGGATTTTTAAGTCAAAGCAACAGTTTACATAATTAATTAAATGATACACATATTAAGCACTGTGTACAGTATACATGTGATAGAGCGATCTCATATTCTTAGGGTTATGGTCTTATTCTGTGTTACACTAACTTCCCTCGGAGCGCTAATTTCAATTAAAGTAGGACCAATACCTTACACACTTCAAAACTTTGGTGTAATCCTCTCTGGCCTGATACTTCCACCAAAATACGCACTCGCTTCTCAACTACTTTACTTAGCATTAATAGGTGTAGGATTACCTGTAGCCGCAGGTCTTAGGGGAGGATTACATGTACTCTTAGGTTACACAGCTGGTTTTTTATGGTCCTTTCCTATAACGTCTTATATTATGTCGAAGCTATGTAGATTTTACTTAAATTCAAGAGGTTTAAGGCTTGACCTAATTAAAGGGTTTGATGTGATAGTCATCCTAATATTATCATTAATAGCTATTACTCCACTCTATGCTTTAGGTACATTAGTATATACGCTATATGTAGTAAATTCTACAAATACGTGGCTATTAGTAAATAGTTACGTCAAGCACTTAATTATCTTAACCGTAATGTTCTTACCTCAAGACTTATTCATGGATCATTTAATAGCTATAGTTATTTCGAGGGAGTTAGCTAAGGTGTTAAGGTATAGGGGTATAGTGCTATGATATTAGTTAAAGATTTAAGCATCGACTCACACATGGGAACTATCGTAAGGAATTTTCACCTGGATGTAAGTCAAGGTGAACTAACATTAATTACTGGTTCGTCAGGGTCAGGTAAGTCTTTAGTACTTAAAGTGATAGCTGGAATAGCTCAAATACTAAATCCCAACATTAATGTGAAGGGTCAAGTAAGTGTGTTTGGTCTACACCCGTATGAAGCATATGTAAAGGAGTTAACATTTTATATACCACAAAACCTAAGCTTAGGGATAATGTTTAGAACATTACGTGATGAGCTATTATTTAGAGATATTAGCTTAGCTAAAGCTTATCCTGTCCTTAAAAGCTTAGGTCTAGATAACTCATTAATCAATAGACCCTTCGACACACTCTCAGCTGGCGAGATGTACAAGTCCTTGATAGCTTTAGCAATACTTAGTAAGGCTAAGCTAATTTTAATGGACGAACCTTCAACATATCTAGATCCTAAGTCATTACGTTCAATACTTAAATATGTGAGTAGTATAGCCTCAAATAAAGGAATATCAGTAATAATAGCAGACTCATACGAGCAACCTTACAATGGCCTCATAGATAGGAAATACTATGTTGGAGACAAGAATATAGAATGTGAAGAGCTAGTAAATGAAGTCTCGGAAAATATAAACCTCAGGCAAAAATTCATTAATGTACTTGAGTTAGCTGATGTGTGGTTTAGGTACGGGAAGAGGGAGCCATGGATAATAAAGAACCTTACAATGTCTTTAGAGAAAGGTGAAATATTTACCATAGTAGGTCCCACAGGTTCAGGTAAGACTACGTTAGCGAAATTAATAGTAGGTCTCTTAAAACCTGTTAAGGGGTTATTAAAGTTAAGTACATCTCCATTCTATATTCCTCAGAAACCTATTTACTGGTTTATTCACGAGAAATTAATAGATGTCATTAAGTATATGAATCTTAGCAGTAGCATTTTAAAATATTTAGGACTTAGAGGGAAGGAATACATTAACCCTTACATGTTAAGTGTTGGCGAAGTACGTACTCTTTCATTAATTCAAGCCTTCTTAAAGGCTAAGGGTTTAGTTATAATAGATGAACCTACATTAGGACTTGACGAGATGCTAAGGTTGTGTGCTTCTAAGTTAATTAACGAAGCTTCAGCTAAGGGTATTAGTACATTAGTCTTAACCAATAATATGGAATTCGCTTTACAAGTTAGAGGTAAGATCGTAAGGTTAAACTAACATGCGGCTTAATAATGAATTAAATTTCATTAGAATTAAAGTGGTATCAACGTTCGCAATTTCTCTTATAATTGCATCATTAAATAACATATTATTCCAGATAGCAATACTTTTCACCAGTACTACTCTTTCAATTATGTTGATAATCCGCTCAAGATCATACGTAGGAAGAGAGTATGTAAGATCAATTCTTTACTTTATCATAGTTTACTTGATTACATCATCTATATCACAACTTCTGGTTATTGGTAAGCTTGATTTGAAATACACTTTCATTAATGCTATTAAATTTATCAATATATTCTTAATATCATTACTCATAATCTCAACTATTAAAATTAAACGTTACATGCTTAAAGATCCAGTAACCAGACTTATATTCTATGTGATAATTTCCTTGCACTTAATTAATGAAGCCCTTAAGATATTTAAGGAGATCAAATACATAGTTAAGGTTAATTATGGGCTTAAAGGTATTAGGTATTACATTAAAGGATTAAGAGTACAACTTAAGGTGTTAACCTATAACGTGCTTATGGAGGTCTTAGAATACTATGAAGTATCAATGCTAAAAGTACTTGAGGGCATTAAAGAACATTATTATACTCTCAGTTCAGTAAATTCTTAGTCTAAGGGTGGTTGTGTGGGTTGCGGTATTATAGCTATTGCAGCACAACCTGGTGCTCTAGGTATTAGGCTTGGTAAGGCAATTAAAGACGGGTTAAAGAGACTTGAGTATAGAGGTTACGACTCCGTAGGATTTGCGTTAATAACTCATGAAGGAAGGCTTATTGTGAGGAAATCTAAAGGCATGATTGATAAAGTTAGTGAGAAAGTAGGTTTTGACTACTATGATGGAGTGGTAGGTATAGGTCATACTAGGTGGGCCACACACGGACCTCCAAGCGATATCAATGCACATCCTCATGTAGACTGCAATAAAAGAGTAGCTGTAGCTCATAATGGTATCATAGAAAACTACCTAAGTATTAAGGAAGAATTGATAAGACGAGGTCATAAGTTCATATCCGATACTGATACTGAAGTTATACCTCACCTAATAGAGGAGTTTAAGAGACTAGGTTTAAGACCTTATGAAGCCTTTAAGAGAGCTATCTCCATGCTTAAAGGCGCTTACGCTATCGTAGCTATAGATCTAGATGAGCCTAATAAGGTATTCTTCGCTAGAATGACTTCACCTCTCGTAATAGGGTTTTCTAAAGGTGCTAACTTCATTGCTAGCGATATAC
>CAZUAD010000008.1:0-511 GCA_964618155.1 uncultured Desulfurococcaceae archaeon | reverse complement strand
GATATACCTGCTTTCCTAACATTTACAAGGAAGGTTTTAGTGCTAAGAGATGGTGAGGTTGGATACATAACTTACAATAAGGTCTTTGTAGAGAAAATAAGAGATTCATCAAATACTTTAAGTATTGAAGATGTTGTTATAAAGACCGACGTTATAGACTTTACATCGAGAATTAGAATCATTGACTGGACTCCTGAAATGGCTGTTAAAGCCGGTTATCCTCACTTCATGCTTAAGGAAATACATGAACAGCCCCAGGCCTTATCTCAGACATTAGCGGGCATTCACGAAGTTATTGAGAAAGTTTTGCCTGTGCTTTCAAAAGCTGAAAGAGTGCTCCTGGTGGGTGCAGGTACTTCATATCATGCATCACTATTGGGTGCTCTACTCCTTAATAACTTAGCTGAAATCTCATCTAATGCCATAATCTCGTCTGAAGCTAAATGGTATATAAAACGTATAAGGGAGGGCGATGTAGTTATCGCTGTAAGTCAGTCAGGTGAGACCATAG
>CAZUAD010000007.1:19408-28544 GCA_964618155.1 uncultured Desulfurococcaceae archaeon | reverse complement strand
GACAATGCTAGAGCCGTTATGTATGCTAACGAGATTGCTGATTTAAGGAAGATAGCTAAGTCATTACTCATGGTCCAAGTAGCTCTTGAGCATGTATCTCTAAGGATTGAGTCAATAAGGGAGATTGGAGATGTTGTAATGTACTTAGGCCCTGTAATAAATGTTGTTAAGGATGTTAGAGCAGCAATTAAGTCAGTACTTCCTGAGTTAGGTATAGAACTCGGTGAGGTTCAGGACATACTACAGGAGACACTAATGGAGGCTGGACACATAGTTGGTTACGGCGATATAACTCTTACACCATCACCCGAGGCTAAGAAGATCCTTGAGGAGGCTAAGGTAGTCGCTGAACAGAGGATGAAGGAGACATTCCCATCACTACCATCAACTATACCGACACCAGCACCGGAAGAGAAGAGTGCAGAAGTTAATCCATAGTTTTTAGGTAAATATTGAAAATCATTTTTGCTTATTAAGTCCCGTAACATAACCTACGGGGCAATGTAATTTGGAGTTTAATCTAGTAGTGATTCATGAACCAGGTCCCGATAATTATGGGTGGGCTAGAAACCAGGTAAGGCAGATATTGGGTGGTGATATAGTCTTCATCTCAGCTTACCAATCAGTAATACTCTACAAGGTACCCATGAATCCTCATGAAGCAGCAAACATTATTAGGAAGCGCTTGAGAGGTACCTCAACACCCATAATAAGGGTTATTCCCGTAGATTACGTCACTAACCCCATAATAGATGAGGTTATTGAAGCTGTTAAGAAGTTAGTACCTAAGATAGGTAGTAATGAAACCTTTAGGATAACTCTTGAAGGTCACTTAATGAAGGTTAATGAGGATGGTTCATTAGTAAGAATGCATACTATCGACGCTATAAGGGAAATAGCTAAGTTCGTTAATAGGAAGGTCGATTTAAAGAATCCATCGTGGGTCATATACATAAGGGTAGTTAGGTACATGAAGGTTAATAGGAAGGCTACAGTCTCGCTCGTTAAGCCTGAGGAAATAGCTAGAATTACTTAATGGTGTTCCATATGAGCTTCCTAGGTAAGATGTTTAAATATGTAAGTTTGAATGAGGTATTAGCGATTATAAATGCGTCCTTAAAACCCTTAGGTACGATTAAGGTTGATATTAGAAGATCTGCTGGGTACGTAGCTTCAAGTGATATTAAGGCTCCTGTAGACATACCTAAGAACGATATATCATTAGTTGACGGCTTCTCATTAAATATTTCAGCCATAAAGAATGATCCACCTATTAAGATACCATTATGTAAGGAGGACAGGGTAACAAGTAGGTGTGCTAAATACGTTAAGACATGTGAGGAAGTACCTAGTGAGCATAATGCTGTAGTACCTCTAGAGGTAGCTAAAGTAGAAGGTGATAATGTAATCATATTTAAACGTATTGAACTTAATGAAAACATTCTAAGGAGATCGTCTGACGTCAGGAAAGATGAGGTCATTATAAGGAGGGGCGCTAAGATCTTGCCTCAACATATCAGACTACTGGGTGAGTTAGGTATAGAATTTATTGAGGTATTTAAGAAGCCTAGAATAGCTGTAATACCTATAGGTGATGAGTATGTCTCAGGTTTAGCTAGGGAGTACACTACTTACACCTTATGTAGTATCATGAGGAATTTAGGCTACTTAAGTGTCCATAGGTTAGGCCCTTTAGGCGATGATGTCAAAGCTATATTAACATCTATTAAGGAGCTTTTAGAGTCAGGTAATTACGATGTAATAGTAACCGTAGGAGGTTCTTCGATAGGTTTAAAGGACTTTACATGGCTTGCTGTTAAGAACTTAAAAGCATCTTACTCCTTTAGAGGTGTAAAGATCTACCCAGGTAAGACAACGTCATTTGTAGGTAATAGGGATAAAGCTATAGTAGTGTTGCCGGGACCTCTATACTCAGCGTTATGTGGTCTTATATTCGTCCTATTACCTTCGTTAAGAAGGCTTGAAGGTATGAGCTCTATTAGGGCTGATAAGGTATGCTGTATAGGTACTTTACTACGTGCCCTTAGCTTCGGTAGGTTTAAGCCTTTTAGTAAGGTAGTTTACTCCATTACTAAGGTTGAGGAAGGTCATATATACGTTGAGCCATTCGATATAATGCCGCATAACATATCGCAGCCTGCAAAAGCAAACTCCTTCATCTTAGTAGATGAAGGAGTTGATAGTATCCCTAAGGGATCACCTGTCGAGGTAAGGATTGTTGAGGGTATTTTTAATCTTTAAGATGAGGTCTAAGGAAGTTTATTAAGTTTATTGACTAAATTGCCTAACATTGTTACTTAACTATGTAGAAGCTCCTTACCCTTCCCTCCCTCCTTAATACATTAAGAGCTTGGGCAGCCTTCATGAAGGCTTCTCTAGGCTTCAACGATATACCAACTCCTACCTTAACGTTCTTGAAGGATGTCATAGCCTTAATGACTTCATCTAAGTACTTAAGTGATGTTAATGCTACGACATTATCACCTCCTAAGTATTGAATTAAGGCCTTATCCCCTATTAAGTCAAGGATTCTTGATACGTACCTAAGTACTCCCATGTATGCATTTAAGACTCCATCCTTTATTGTTGTTTCAGTAAAGTAGTTTAGGTCCGCGTGAGCGACAACTAAGGCTTCATACTCTTCACACCTAGCTATCGTATCGATATCGAGATCCTTACTGCATACATTAATTACCTCAGGTAATCCCCCACAACATGCCTTAATGGTTATAGGTGTTGGTGAATACTTGCTTAACGACTTACGTACTATGCTCGAGAACTCCTCAATATCTATATCAGGTGGTAGTAGTGACAGTAATATGTCGTATCTTAGCGGTATAGCTATACCGTCAAAATCCTTACATAGGGACTGAAGAACCTCATACAGCCTTGATTGAACTAGCTGTATTAGCCATTCCCTATCACTACCTAAGGACTCGGTCCACTCTCTATAGCCTTGTAATACTATGAGAACTGTATATGTCATTACCCTCACTACTCAATTATGAGTGTTTTACCTTCATAGCTAACTCTCTCTAAGCTTCTAAACCTCTTAACCATCTTTACAGCTGCTTCAACAGCCCTCCTAGCATAGTCTTCTACCCTCTCAAGTGCTTGAATTCTCGTAGCTCCAGGGCCTATGATGCCTAACGTTACAGGCTTTCCGTATTCTATCCCTAAGTCCATAATCTTCCTAGCAGCTTGATTAGCTACAACCTCATCATGCTTAGTCTCACCCTGAATTACCGCTCCTAACGTTACCACAGCATCAACTTCATCTTTAGTTAGTAGCTTCTTCACTGCTAAAGGTATTTCAAATGTACCAGGAACCTTTAATACATAGCTTACCTCAGCGCCAAGGAATTTAGCGTGGTTTAGGGCCTTCTGAAGCATTAAGTATGTTATGTCGTAGTTAAATTCGGAAACAATAATTCCTAGTCTAACCTTACCTTCACTACTCAATTTAGCACCAATACGTATTCAATACTGAGATTTAAACTCTAAAGCTTGACTAGGTATATCTTAGCTCTAATACCTCCATGCATAACCCAGAAACTTCTAGCTATCTTTACATCATACTTACTTAGTGCTTGCTCCATAGCGTTAGGAGACCCTGTAATCAATGCCATGTATGCACCGCTAAACTGCTCTTTAATAGTTTTCACGAATGTCTCGTAGAATTGAGGTATCTTCTTAGGATTATGAAATCTCATACCGTATGGTGGATTAAGTGCTATATAACTAACGTTATGACTAGTCTCCTTAAAGGTTTCAGATCTAGTTGAATCACCTATAATGAAGTTTACTGCGTCAAGAACCCTTCCTGAAAGCGCATTTAGCTTAGCTCCCTCAATATGCTTAGGACTTATGTCTATACAGAAAGCTCTCTCATTACCTACCCTAATACTATGCATGAGTTCTTCCGCTACATAGTCTTCAACGTATTTATCGTATAATCTTAGCTTCCTATACCCATAATCATATCTAAATAGTATGTTTGGGTAATGCCTAACCCTATGTAGTGCCTCTATGACAATAGTACCTCCACCACACATAGGGTCTAAGAAATCCCTCCTTCCGTCATACCCAACAAGTCTAACTAGAACACTAGCTAATGTAGTCTTAAGTGCTGCTGGATGATTATAAATCCTATACCTTCTCCTGTGGAGGGAATCACCTGAGGTATTTACACCTATTATTAACTCGTCATCCCTAACCAATGCGTAAATCTCAATATCAGGTTCATCTAGATTAACCTTTAATCTAACTCCCTTAGACTTCATATAGGACTTAATAATGCCAGAACCAACAACTCTTCCTACATCTATGCTCGTAAAGTTGTGAACACCTATTCTTTCAGCTCTAACGGCAAACGTTCGTCTATGATCTATTATGTCGGTATAGTCGATACCACTAGCTAATCTCTCAATATCCTTTAAATCCTTAAACCTCTCCCTCATGAGCAGTATGAAGAGCCTATTAACAGTTTTAAATAGGAAGTTTCCCTTGTACATAAATTCATAAGGTGCTTTAAAGAATACCTTACCAACGTCTACACTAACATTACTAGCACCAAGTTCTCTGACCTCGTCTGCAACTATGTCTTCAATACCTAATGTAGATGTTACGAAGTACGTCATCAAGCCTCTATTAGCCTCCAATCACATAACGTTATGTACGCACTTTAAAGGGTTATAGTGATCTTTATGGTAAAGCTTTTACTCCTCAATATTACCTCATTTTAGGGTTACATAGTGTGTGAAAATTTTGAAGAGCTTAGAAAGATACTAGAGGCTAAGGTTAAAGAGCTTAGTAAGGAGATAGTAAGGCTTAAGGAGGTTGATACCAAATCACCTCACGGTATTTACATATACGATAAATCTAAGGATGAATGGGTGCTAGTTCAAAGAGAGGGCGATTATTTCAAGCCCATATTTAATGGCTTCTATGTTATATACTTCGACAATACTAGGTGTCCTGCATGTAGAAGGTATGATAAGGAGTGGTTTCCATACATTAGGAGGGAGGGTTGTAAGTTAAATAACTTCTACTTTGTCATAATACTTTGCGAGTGGTTTGCTGGAGCCTGTAAGTCTGAAGCAGCGAGTAAGAGCTTTAGATATTACGATATTCATGCCTCACCCACAACACTACTTCTCTACTATAAGAATGGTAAGGTAATATATCATGAGAAGCATGAAGGTTACTTAACGTTTAGCGAACTTAGAGAAATTGTAGGAGGATTTAGTGATAGAGCGTTAAGAGCTGAAAGAGGTGAGAGGGTAGAGATTCCACGTAGGAGGATCGAGGAAGAACTTATTGAGCTACTTAGAAGGTTACTTGTGAGTAGGGAGTGATGTCTATGACTGGTTTCGACCCTTATAAGATAAGGGAGGACTTCCCAATACTTAGGAGGAGGATTAGGGGTAGACCATTAATTTACTTAGATAATGCGGCAACAACGTTAAAGCCTAAGCAAGTTGTAGCTGCATTAGCTAAGTACTACCTGTACTATAGTGCTAATGTTCATAGAGGTTTTCACACATTAAGTCAGGAAGCAAGTGAGGAATTTGAGAGAGCTCATGAGGTTATTGCACACTTCATTGGTGCTAAGTCCTGGGAGGAGGTAGTACTTACGTACAACTCTACGGAGGCATTAAACCTCATAGCATTTACTTGGGGCTTAAAGAATGTGGGTAAGGACGATGAAATCATATTAAGCGTTATGGAGCATCACAGTAATATGTTACCTTGGAGGAGACTAGCTAAGATGGTAGGTGCTAAAATTAAGTATGTTGATATAACTGATGATGGAATATTAAAGTATGAAGAGCTTGAGGAACTAGTTAATAAGAGGACTAAGGTTATAGCTATAACGATGATGAGTAATGTCTTAGGAACCATAAATGATATTAAGAGAATAGTGAAGATAGCTCGTGAAGTCGATGCTTTAGTTGTTGTTGATGGTGCTCAAGGAGTTCCTCACCTACCGGTAAATGTTAAGGAGCTAGATATAGACTTCCTAGCATTTAGTGGGCACAAAATGCTAGGACCTACAGGTACAGGAATACTATGGGGTAGGAAGGAGATCTTAGAGGAATTAGAGCCGTTCAAGTCTGGAGGGGATACGATTAAGGATGTAACATTAGATGGTGTTGTATGGCATGATCTCCCATGGAGATTTGAAGCAGGTACACCACATATAGCTGGTATGATAGGTCTTGCAGCAGCTGCTGAATACTTAATGAAGATAGGTATGGAGAATGTGAGAAGGCATGAAGAGGAGTTAGTAAGCTATGCCTTAAAGAGATTAAGTGAATTAGGTGATGATATAGAGGTATACGGACCTAAGGATCCTAAGATAAGGGGTGGCGTAATTTCATTCAATATTAAGGGGCTTCACCACCATATAGTTGGTAAGGCGTTAGACCTCTTCGGTATAGCTGTTAGGACAGGCATGCACTGTGCTCACCCGCTTCACTATAGGCTTGGGTTAAAGGGTACTGTTAGAGCTAGTTTCTACATATACAATGTTAGGGAGGAAATCGATGAATTAGTTCACGCATTGGACTTCATTATAAAGGTCAAGGAGAGGTTACTAAGCGAACCTGTTGAGGATGTATGTACTGGCGGTTAAGCAGTTGTTTTATCATATTAAATTAATTAAACCTTTAAATACCATGTAGTAAGTAACGTTTGGGCTCTATAACGTTACCCTTAATAATTTTAGGTTTAGCATTAGCGTTCTATATTGCATGGTGCATAGGTAGCAACGATGCCGCAAACCCTACTAATACAGCTGTAGGTTCCGGAGCACTAAGCATTACCAAGGCCATAGTATTATTTAGCATCTTTGCTTTCTTAGGAGCATTAGTTCAGGGATGGATGGTCATTAAGACCTTCGGCAGAGGTATAAGTGAAATAAGGCTTGTTCATGACGCTGTTATAGCATCCTTAAGTACGGCTTTATGGATAACTATAGCATCATATAAGGGATTACCCATATCAACAACACATTCATCTGTGGGATCAGTACTCGGTATAGGCCTAGCCTATACCATCTTAGGTTACGGGATTAGTGTTAATTTACAGGTACTAATTAAGATAATTATTAGCTGGATTACATCACCCTTAGGAGCTATAGCTCTTGCAGCAATATTCTACATACTCTTTAAGATATTAGCGTCAAAGCTTACTAAAGCTGGTATTAATGTTGATAGGATCTTTAGGTTAATACTTATCTTATCACTAGCGTATTCAGCCTACTCCTTTGGAGCTAACGATGTAGGTAATGCAACTGGTGTGTACTTAGCTGTTGTGGGTGTAGGCTCTAGGGGTTTAGCATTTGATATGCTAACATCACTAATGCTTGCATCACTAGGTGCTGTAGGCATTATTATAGGTGGTTTTACTTTAGGTAGGAGGGTGATTAACACAGTAGCTTTCGGGATAACAAGACTTGATTACTTAACAGGGTCAGCTGCTGGTTTGGCCAATGCACTCATAGTCTGGGTATTCACTACTATTCCTACCTTAGTTTGGGGTTGGGGTATGCCCATATCAACAACCCATGCCTCGGTATCTGCAGTACTTGGGGTAGGGCTTGTAAGACATGGTGTAAAGGGTGTAAATTGGCGTGTTATCATTAAGATCCTTGCATCATGGCTTCTTACAGTACCAATAACCGCTACTACATCACTATGTATAAGATTACTGCTAGCACATATGTTGGGTATGTAATTATCTTATAGCTTAGTTTATTTAGAGGTGTAAGTACCATATTGTTAGGCGGTAATTTGTGAACGCCTCCACCTGGTCATGGCTCAGCAGAAGGATTGAGTTCGAAGTTATAAAGAAGGCTTTAGAACATCTTGATAAAATCATGGTGGTTGCTGAGTTAAGTTACGAAGTATTCAAGGCGTTTAAGAACAATCTAAAGGATGAAGTAAAGAGCATTTATGAGAAAGTCTATGAAGCTGAGAAGGAGGCTGATGAGATTAAGAGATCAATAATTAGGGAACTAGGTAAGGGATTCATACATCCTATTGATAGGGAGGAGTTGATTAGGCTTATACTTACTAACGACGATATTGCTACATACCTTAAAGCCGCAACTAGGAGAGCTATATTAGCAGATCCTAGTGACATAGATCCCAAGGTTAAGGACTATGTTATTAGTATGGTGGAGAGGGTTGTTAAGTCCGTTAAGTACTTAAGGGAGGCTATAGTAAGCATAACTAAGGATCCACGAAAATCGCTTGAGCTAGCAGATAGTGTTGAGAGACTTGAAGAGGAGGTTGATGATTTAAGGATAAAGGCATTAGCGTATGTACTTAGATTCTGCGATGAATCTAAGCCTTCGGCATGTATAGTAGCTAAGGAGATAGTTGACTCAGTTGAGAACTCTGAAGATAAGTGTGAGGATGCAGCCGATGTAGTTAGGTCTATAGCAGTTCTTAGGGCTTAATGGTTTACGCGTAACAGCATTAATTAGTCTGCATACTTAGAAGCAATGCTGGAAGCTAATAAGGTGATAAATAGTTGCCTATATACTTAAGAAGGCATATAATGATGAAGGGCGAGTATGCGAGACTCCTCTTAAGTGGTAAGAAGAGAGCTACAGTTAGATTAGGGAAGGTAATACCTAAGTATGATGAGGTAATAATACATAGTTGGGGTAGACCTATAGCTAAGGCTAAGATCGTGAACGTGGTACACAAGAAGGTTAGAGAGTTAACTGATGAGGACGCCATTAAGGACGGGTTTAAGAGTAGGGAAGAGCTAATTAATGAATTAAAAAACGTTTATGGGAACGTTAGTCCTGACGACCTAGTTACTATAATCGAGCTAGACATTGTTCAGAGGTTTGATAAGTTAATTCCCGAAGACCCTTATCTAGGCTTAAAACCTGCTGATATAGGTAGATTAGCCTTAAGATATTTAAGAGATAAGATGGAGGAAGACGATCTAAAGATCTTAGAGGAATTAGCTAAGGGGAAGTCCATAAGGAAGTTAGCTAAGGAGCTAACAGGCTCTCCACTCAATAGAGGGAAGATTAGGAAGGTACTTCGTAAAGCATTAAGACTCTTAGTGAGGGAAGGTATATTAAGGGTTG
>CAZUAD010000007.1:18662-19398 GCA_964618155.1 uncultured Desulfurococcaceae archaeon | reverse complement strand
TTTACTTGCTAAGCCTTAGTATCTTGGTTGATGACGCCCTCGATCACTGATTAATGATGAGGGCAGGGTTTAACTGAGCGTATTACCCTGAAATACTTATCTCCTTCTTAACTCCTCCCTTACCTATCTCAATGATCTTAGAGCACTTAACCTTCTTGAGGAAATCAGTAAGTTCGTCTAGAGGTATTTTTATGGTGTACAGATATCTCTTCGTTCTTGCCTTAACCTTAGCTATACCCTTCTTCTCATCCTTAACAACTCTACATTCCTGAGCTCTACTACTTATTTCTATGAACTTCTCCTTATCCTTGACCTCTATAGGCATATAATCACCTAACTCACTTCTAGTGTAGAGCTAAAAGAGTTTACGCTACATCTTAATTTCATATAGATTAGGATTTAATCTAGGTATTAATGCCATTACAACAGCGTAATATGTTAATTCCTCCCTTAACACTACCGATTTAGTAAGGATTTTTATCAATCCACCTTTAGTCCCTATGTCTTTAGTTCCGAAGTACCTATCAACAACTTCCTCTAATTCCTTAGCTTCTCCTTTTGTTAATGCGTAGCTGAAGGGCTTTGGTATTTGAAATGAAGGAGATAGTCCATATGAGGTAAAGCCATTTCTATCGACTATAGCGGCTACTTGGACATCGAAGTACCTTCCCTTAACCTCATATATCCCAGCTTCAACACCTACCCCTAAGCTGCATTCGCTATCTTTATTTAAAGC
>CAZUAD010000007.1:13209-18652 GCA_964618155.1 uncultured Desulfurococcaceae archaeon | reverse complement strand
GCATTGACAGCTCTATTATAAGCACCCTTAAATATCTCACTCAAGCCCATAGGCTGAGGGGAAACTCCTGATGGAACATCAAAGGATCTTATTTCGAAATCACTAAAAAATCTTCTAAATGCTAATTTAATACCAAGTAATTTACTCTCATTAGTTGTCCCAACACATACTATCATTCCATCACCTAACATCTAGCTTAAGCGTATACCTTTATCTATTAAAGTTAAGCTAAAATAGACTATCATGAATTACTTTTACATCCTTAACCCCTAAGAGGTTCATTAATAATGAGCACCTATCCCTTATTAACGATTCCACACTCTTTAGATCTTCTAAGAACTTATACCATGTTAAAACCAATATTAGCTCATTATCTACGGAAACATCAATATTTACTAACCTATTGCTTTCATATTTAGCTAAGACGTTAGCTAGATGAAGTATTGCTGTAGCCTTAGCTACGCTCTCCTTAGCCCACTCACTTATCTTATTATTGAGTAATGGATTAGGATTACTTAATGTGTGATGATATGCTGTCCACGCTATAGCTTCTCTCGTTACCGATCCAAACGCACTATATAGTTCAATGGAGTTCCTTATGAGTTCAAATGATTTAACATGATGTCTTTCCACACCATACTTATAACCTATATCATGCAGGGCTGAAGACACTACAGCTACTACCTCCTCAACCTTACTTAAGCCTAAATACTTCCTAAATGCATTAACGAGCAGTACTGAGTACTCCATAGACAGAGATAGATGTTTAAACTTACCTCCAAACTCAAACTTCCTACCAAAAACGTATATGGCCTCAACCCCTCTAGGTGTTAATAAGTTTAGTACGTAATTAAAGACCTTACCTAAATTCCTTTGTAGTTGTGTTAAGTGTATTAACCCTCTCTTGACCTTTAAAGTGATTTCAGCTTCATCGAAACTTAAGCCTTTAAGTATTAGGTATAGTATAGCTAATGTAGGAGATCTAGACATTCCATTAGTACATAAGATTAATACCTTACCACCCTTACGTACAGTAGCTACCACTTGCCTAACTAATTCATAAGATCTAAGAATATGAGGTACTGATCCTTCATCAACATCCTCAATAACTAACTTAATATTACCTTCACCTACTTTAAAGTAATTAATTAAGTCCTTATCAAGAACCACTATTAAGTCAAAGCTCCTTAGAATTACATTTATCTCGTTTTCTTGAGGTTTTGGTGCTATGGCGACGTGATCATCGACGAAGTACCATGGCATCACTAAATATTATGTCTTAAACCCTATAACCTTCATCTTCTCAGGATTTGTTAAGCCTATGATACTTAAGGCTAGCCTACTATCACCTAACATCTTTGTAAGTAATGCATACAGGTTTTGTTGAGCTAGGAACAGAACTTCCCTTCTTACTCTAGATAGTCTATCAACAACATCTATCGGAAAAGGAACTCCATTAAGTGATGTTATGCTAGCTAGATAACCTACTATATCCTCCATGGTATATTCATTAGATATCTGTAATTCGATCTTTGTAGGTATTGAGAAGTAGGTCTTAGATGATGACTTATATATGAGTACATTTATCGCTGAGGACATGGGTAAGTGACTTACTATATTCTTTAACCACCTAAACCTTTGCCCTAATCTTGACTTGAATTCCTCATGGAGTTTTATGAACTTTTCGTAGGCATTTACTATGTCTATGTATGTCCCTAGGTTTATGTATTCACCATTTGTTAGAATGTAGGATGCTAATGCCTTATCAGTTATATCTAGCTGGGGATTATCTAGCATGACCTGGATGTCCTTACCATAAACCCTCTTTAACGTTCCAACTATGGTTATACCTGCTTTATCAGCTAACTCCATTATCTTGTTAGTTAGCTCAACTAATTCACTGTAAAGCCTTGTAGCTAGAGGACTAGCACTCCTTACCCTACCTATTATAGCTCCAGGAGGTATTCTAGGAAGTAATTCACCATCCATTATAACTATATCGAAGTCCGCATAACCTTTAACAGCTCTTTCGAGTACTGAAAGCACGTACCTTCTCTCAATAATCTTCGATATTAGGCTAATTACGTGTTCACTCTCATCAACAAACTTAACTAACGCTGAGTGATCAACCACTCTAGACTTACATGAGCCAAATTGTGCTGCAACCCTAAATATGACGCCTAACCTTCCACCAGTTAATTCTATTGGTGGTGACGTAAATGATGTGTCAAGTGCTAGTACACAAAAGTCTTTGGGGTAATTCTTAGGTACTCTTGAAAGATAAGGTACCTTCCTCTCAATACTTCTTGATTCCAGCTCTTTCCTAGTACTATCCAACAAAGTTCTTAACTTACTAAACCTTCGTGTTATTCTCTGAGCTTCCTCTCTTATGGAATCATGAATAAGCCTAACAGTTATTATGTCCTCATGCTCTACTTCATTACTCAAGGGAAGATCCGTCATTTTACTTCAACCACCTTGATGAGTATAGGTATCTTTAGAGGGTTACCTAGACCTGCTAAGAAGAACTCTCTCTTATCTAAAGTCATTAAATACTCACTCTTTAATCCTGCAAGAGACATAAATGATGATATATTCTCATAGTCACTAGGAGTTTGTAGTTTGCTAAATAGTACGGTATTTATGTTATTCCTTATATCTGGATCAACATCTATAGCTCTTTGCGTTACTAAGACTAAACCTAACCCCCACTTCCTACCCTCTCTTGCGGTTCTTGCTATCAGATCGACAGAAGGTTTACATGTTCTACAAGCATAGTTATGAGCTTCGTCAATGACTATTAACGTATTAACCTCCCTCCTCTCACTATCTATTAGATCCCATAATGCCTTGAGCATGTAAGTTACTATATATCTCCTCACTATGTTGTCCTCATTACTTAAGTCTACAACAATTAATCTATCATTGAAGACCTTATTAATTAGATCCTTAGCAAGTAGGTACCTATTACTTAGCCTCTTAAAGAATGTATCACCAAGCCAAAGATCTGTTATAACTGAAAGCCTAACTAAGGTACTCTCCCTAGCACCCATAGATTTAGCTATTGAGATAAGTAGGTCCCTAAAACACTTTCTACTCCACGTGAGTTTCGAGATTGCCATTAAATCAATGACCTTATCCAAGTCCACAACACTACTTAGTCCTCTAATCTCACCTTGACTAGCCTGACATTCAGTAGCTATCTTTTTACATTTACTCATAACCTCATTAAGTTCTTCGGGAACTTCCTCTAGATACTTGATACTCATACATAGAGAATAAGTTAGTGAAGCAAGTGTTATGTAATCCGTTAAGTATCTATCATTACTAACATTACCTACCCTAGCGATGTTGTCCGCTATTAGTAATGGGTCTAGAACTATATCTGAAGCGCTTACTACGTATTCCTTAAAGAATGGTACGTAATCAAGTCCGCTATGATCAAATACTATAACATTCCAGCTGGACTTATTAATAACCTCCCTAATTAAGGCAGTTACAAGTCTAGACTTACCTGTACCAGTAGCTCCAACTACTAGGATATGGTATCTAAGTGCACTATACGATAATGGTACTTCAATACCTGAATACTTATGGCTACCTATGAGAAGACCTGATCCCAGATTCAATCTAATGTCATCTGCACGTTCTATTAGGTAAACCTTAGATCCAGGATTTGGTGGGATAACTGGTGTACTTAGTCTTCCATCGTTACCTATAGTCCCTATTATATATACATATCCCGTAGTATGGGGGAACGTACCTGAATCAACGAGTGATGGTTCATCAACATATGAGGTTCTCTGCCATGGATTTAGGAATGGTTCAAGTCTTTTAAGATACCTTAAGATTCCCAGGTACGTAAGGTTTCTAGCTTCATCCCTTATCAATACTAATGACTCTTCTCTTACAATATCTTCACTACCCTCATAAACTATTAAGGGAGCATAGGTAGTTGCTGAACCACTACCTATGACTCCAATTAACTTGCTCAAGCATTCACCGCATTACTTCAGCTACAAAACTAATAATTCAGTGCTGAAATAAGTTAGGTAATACCTGAGTATACTCGTGTAATACATATATACATACTATACATTCCAACTTAATACCCATCCTATCATACTATGAATGTACCTAAAGTGATATTTAGGCTTAACCTCATTATCGCCTATGATGTTATTAACGAGGATGGATATAGCACCTACTTCATTAGCTGGTTTAACATCATAAATAGTATCACCCACTATAGCTACTTCCTTAGCCTTAATACCTAGCAGTTTTATAGTTCTAATGAAGAGATCAGGATACGGCTTACCCCTAGAAACCTCATCACCACCAACAATTAAGTCTACGTAATCCGATATACCTAAGTAATCACATATGTGCATTAATAGGTAGTTGGGCGTTGATGAGGCTATAGCTATTCTCATTCCATGATTTTTGAGAATTTTCAATAACTTGATAACTCCAGGAAATAATTGAACACCACCCCTACTTAATTCATGAAGAAATGCCCTATCTTTCAGCTTACGGATATTAATGTAGTATTTAAGTATCTCTTGACCATATAGTTTAGTCAGTATGTCCTTACCACTTAAACCTATAAGTGGTTTAAGTTTCTCTTCATTAACGCTAAAACCTAACTTTCTAAGTGCGTAAGCCCACGACCTTATATGGGCCTCAACACTATCTATAAGGGTACCGTCTAAATCAAATATGAAGGCCTTAACATGCACTATATCCTTCCTTAATCGCATAGCTTAATACTAACTAGTAATGGGGGTTTAAAGAACTTCCCTTCTCTCCTCTTTAGTAGGCTTCTTAGGTACCGCCTGTCTCAGTATGGTTAGTACCTTACCCTCAACGCTATTAGCTAGACCATCCATATAGCTAACATCAACCTTTATCTTTAAGTACTTACTAATTACTTCTATAACCCTTTTAGCGGCTCTATAATCTGTTTCGTCTAGCTCAACTATGGGTGCCCAGGTCTCACCTAAGACTACGATGCCTGGTATACCGTGAAGTGTAGCCCAACCAACTATTGCACCATTAATACCTGTGATAACGCCTTCATTTAAGGCTTCAGCACCTAAGCTTACAAACTCATTCACTATGACTTTATCATTACCTGCTACAAATACCCTCCTTAAGCTACCAACTTGAGGTACTACGAAGGCTGCTGCAGCTATTACTGACTTAAGACCTGATTTCTTAGGCCTTACAGCTAGCTCACCATTAAGGAATGAGAGTAATATATCACAAACCTCATTTTGACCTTCAGGACTTGGGGGTTGAGTATCGGCTGTAAATACTATTGCATCACCTATATCGTAGACCTTACCTACGAATAGATTTGAAAGTCCCTTACCCTTCACAACCAATTGTGCTGGAAAGTATGTTGAGTATATCTCAGCTACTAACTCACCATTAAACTCAC
>CAZUAD010000007.1:377-13199 GCA_964618155.1 uncultured Desulfurococcaceae archaeon | reverse complement strand
ACAGCCCACCTTACCCAAACCGGCTAAGCCGACGATTAAGGGCTTACCCTCACTTTCAAACTCCTTAAGCATCCTAACTTTAGTTACCACAGCATCGCACCCTTCTACATGATTCACCTTAATAACTAATACAATACTTATAAGCTCTTCTGAAACCTTAACTACGGAACTCGCAGACACTCCCGTTAGGGATAGGGATGAAGCGAGGAGCCGGCGGGGTCATTCACACCTTCTATAACTTTAAGGACTTAGGCAGGACTCGTCATGCTCTCTAAGATATTCTTCCTGCATACTAATTACATCAAGTAATGCCTTCTTAGGATTAGGTGCTGAAAGAACTAACCTACCAACAATTTCTGCATCAGCACCTGCACATATGGCCTCACCTGGATTAACGGACTTAATCATTATACCTGGAGATAAGATTATATACTTCCACCCCAGGGAAGTTCTTAAATCCTTAATGATTTCAGGCTTATTAGCTGCGGCTATGAGTCCATCGGGATCTACAGCATTTATTATACTCTTAATCTCTGGGAAGATCTTATCTATGGTTGATATACTACCTGAATGTGTCATACTAGTTTGTAGTATTAGGTCTAGACCTAACTCCTTACACATCTTTGTTAATTTATCAAGAGCTCCCGCAACACCTATGAAGGCATGCGCTACAATACCATTAAAGCCGTACCTATGAACTTCCTCAACCGTCATAGCCATAACATCAGCTATATCAGCTAGTTTTAGATCTACTAAGAAGTAAGCATCAGGAAACTCCTTAACTAGTGTTGAGAGCGATCTTAAACCATAATGGGCAATTAAGGGTACTCCAAGCTTAAAACCTGCAACAACATCCCTCGTTTCTTGAATTACGTCAGAGATCAAGCCAATACCATACCTAGGATTGTCAATAGCTAGTACAACCCTTCTACCACGCTGTCTTATAGCTCTATGTATTAGACCCATACGTATACCTATGAAAACCTAGAGGGTATTTATTTATGTTTTAATCATGACCTTGAACATATTTATCATAAACCTTACTTAATGAATTAATAAGTCTATTCTCATCGATGTTTACCTCAAGTAATTGATACTCAGCAAAGCCTTCCTTTCTTTCATACTTACTTAACCTACGAATCCTTAGACCAATACCAGTTCTCTTAGGATGTAGTGTAACTAATGCATAAGCTCTTATTAGCGCGTCAACAGTTGCTTGCTGCAGTATGAGTATTTCATCACCTAAGTTAATGTATATCCTCGTATGCCTATGACCCTTAGGTATGAAGGCTGCTAAGAATTTAACATCTTGATTTCTTAATACTTTAACCCTCAAACTAGACTCCCATACCTATGCTAAGTTTCATAGACTTACATATCTCAATCCCCTTGACTGTAGGTCTAATGAAGACCTTATCCCCTTTCCTTTCAATGGTTATTAGACCTAATTTATTAAGGAGTCTTAAATCCTCATCTAGCTCCTTACTATAAGGTCCAAAACTATATATTATGAAATTATATCCAAGGTCTACCCCATTCTTCTTCATCGTATAAATCATTTTATGTAATTTAAGAATATCATTAAATTGTCCATGCTTAACTATAACTTCAAGTAATTTAAGGGGGTCTGGATACGTATACTTCACCACAAACACCACATGTGGTATGTTCTAATGAATTACCTTATAAGATCTAAGTCCCTGAAGCTATGCAGGTAGGATTTTTAACTTAGTACCTTACCAGTCAAATCACGGGCAAAATGCCTGCCTCAAAGACGTTGTATTAAGTCTCATGTATTACTTAAGCTTACCGATTAAGGCCTGTGTTACTTATTTAGTCTTAAGAGGTATCACCTTAAGCTTAATTATATCAAATTTCAATCGATATCTCGGTACCATTGCTTGGTACATGTACCTTAACATCATCTCTAACATTCGTTATCCTCTTCTTTAAGGCTTCACAGGAACTTAGCTCACCATGAATTATTACGACATCCTTAACGTTCTTAACGTGATTAACTATCCATAAAAGCCCATCACTACCTGCATGACTTGAAAAGTCAAACCATTGTACTCTAGCTCTTACAAGTTCATTACTTTCACTTAAGACTCCATCTTCTAACAACTTCCTACCAGGGGTTGACGGACCTTGGAATGAAACTAAGAAGACAGCATTGTTGGGATCATCCATCAGCTTCTTCAGATAATATACTGCAGGACCTCCCTTTAACATGCCTGCTGAAGCCACTATAACATTCTCCTTACCCTTAACTATTTTCTTCCTATCACTAGTACCTCTAACTATCTTGAAATTACTTATAGCATTAGCTAGTAAGTCATAGCGGTTAACATACTCTGGATGTGAAAGTATTATGTTGTTTATAGTCCTAATCATGCCATCATAAAATACGTGAGCCCACGGCATCTTCTCGTAGAGTAGAGTCAGTATTTCCTGTGAACGTCCTAGACTAAAAGCCGGTATTAGAACATTTCCTCCACTCTCTATTACCTCCTTAATAGACTCGATAAACTCCTTCTCAATAAGACTTCTAGGTGGGTGATTTGCATTGCCGTAAGTGCTTTCGATAATTAATATATCTGCTTCTAACCCCTCAATACTAGGCTTCTTAACCAACCGTGTGTCTATGGTATTAACATCACCTGTATAAAGTATCTTAACACCGTCAACCTCTACATAGGCCATAGCACTGCCTGGAATATGCCCTGCGTTAATGAGTTTAATATAATATCTGTCTACCCTTACTTCATCACCATAATTTAAGTCGATGGTATTATCCATTAGCGTCTTAAGGCTTAGATCGTCAAATGGTAGGTAGTAGCTAGAGATCTTTAAGAAGTCCTTCACCATTATTTCAGATAGGTTCTTAGTCAGTAAGGTCATTACAGCCGGTAATTTCGCTGTAGTGTAGAGTAATGGAGCAGCACCTACGTGGTCTAGGTGTGCATGGGTAACTACTAAGCCAGCTAAGTCACTAGGTCTTATATGAAGCGGTAATTGAGGCTCATCCCTTTCATTGAAGTTAACGCCGTAATCTAATAAAAGGTACTTACTACTATCACCTACCTTAACAGCTATAGCTGCTCTACCTACTTCATGCCCTCCACCCAACACCCTAATACTTACTCTTGACATCTCCGCACCTAACCAAACACTTTATTTTCCCAGATAATAAGCTATTCAAGGTGCTAACATGCTACCACTTAGTCCCAGAGATTTAAAGAGATTAATGAAGCGCTTCGGCGTTAATGTTGAGGAATTAAGTGGTGTGAAGAGTGTGACCTTAAGCTTGGAGGATAAGGACATAATCATTAAGAATCCTCAAGTCATAGTGATGAAGTTTCAGGGACAAAAGATATACCAGGTTATGGGTGCTAGTGAGGAGGTTGTGAAGGTATCTGAAGAAGTTGTTGAGGAGGTAAGCTTTAGTGAGGATGACATAAGCTTCGTTATGGAGCAAACAGGTGCTTCTAGGGAGGAAGCCATAAAAGCATTGAAGGAATCAGGTGGTGATATAGCTAAAGCCATTATGCTATTAAGTAAGGGTAAGTAGGGTTTAGATTATAGGCCAGTAAGTCTCAGGTTTGTAGCATATACCTGTACGCTCAAATAGCTCTCTAGATCTCTTCTCAACCTCTCTTAATACCTCGTCTTCATCCATCGTCAAAACCCTCCTATCCTTCATGACAATCCTACCATCGATTATAGAGTCGATAACGTCATCTCCATGAGCATTGTACACTATATGGGATACTGGATCATTTAAAGGCATTAGCTTAGGATCCCAGTAATTCACCGTTATTATGTCTGCTTTCTTACCTACCTCTATGGACCCTACCTTATCCTCCAACCCTAAAGCCCTAGCACCCCTAATAGTAGCCATTTCTAGTATATCCTCAGCTCTAATTGCATTAGGGTCATTCTTCAGTAGTGGTTGAAGGAATGCAGCAACCATCATCTCCTCGAACATGTCGTAATTATCGTTACTTGGACCACCGTCACAGCCTAGGGTAACGTTAACGCCCTCCCTAAGCATATCAGATACCCTGGCTATACCTGAACCTAACTTTGAATTTGATGATGGGTTATGACTTACATGTGTACCTGTCCTAGCTAATATCCCTATTTCCTCATCAGTTACCCATACGACGTGTACTAACACCACGTTGGGACCCGTTAGTCCAAGCCAGTCCATAAATTCAACAGGTCTCTTACCAAAGAGCTTAAGTGTATACTCTACATCCTCCTTAACCTCAGCTAAATGTATTGTTACACCTGTCTTCAGCTCCTTAGCCTTAGCAGCTACCTCTCTATATAGGTCAATACTTACTGCACCTGGTGTTCTGGGTCCAAACCATATGAATATCCTGTCATCAAGTCCGTGATACTTATTGTATAGTCTTATAGTGTCCTTCATGCTTTCTTCACCGCTTTCTACTAAGCCTTCATGGAGTATCCCTTCTTCTAATGCGTAACCTCTCATATCCATGACATGCCTAGCTATTGCTGCTCTAAGACCCGACTTATGAACTGCCTCTACAATATTATCAATACCATACCTACCCACCATACCAGTTTCGATAAACGATGTTGTACCTGTCTTTATCATTTCAAGAATTGTTAGTTTAGCTGAAGCTAAAGCCTCTTCAGGCTTCATATTACCTTGAAGAGGCCAGATCCTATCCCTTAGCCATGGTATAAGCCTCCTGTAGTTAGCACATGCCTTAAGCATTCCTTGAACCATGTGTACGTGAGTATCTATTAATCCTGGCATAATAATAGCTCTTTTCCTATCAAGCTCTTCCTTAGCCTTACCCTTATAATCCCTATCTAGTTCATCACACTTACCAACAGCCTCTATAACACCATCACTAATCGCTACACAACCATTACGTATTATCCTACGATTTTTATCCATAGTTATTATAAACTTACCCCTAATGTAAATATCTACCAAATCAATCACCAACTTAATTTAAACACCATATATAAATCTTTATTTCCCCACATCAAGGAAATCCTAATAAGTGGGAAGAATTGACACATACTAGCGTGAAGGTATTAAGGAGAAGATATGATTTGGATGAGCTTATTAACATCATTAGGGCCGCTAAAGGTGAGCTAAAGTCAAGCATAATAATCAGTAATGTTGACGTAGTTGATGTGATAATGGGCGATATAAGGGAGAAGGTTAACATAGCCATATGGAACAACTACATAGTAAGGGTTGGCTATTTTGATGTTGATAGATATAGAGGTAATGATACATTAGTGATAGATGGGTCACGGTACGAAATAGCAACACCAGGCTTTATAGATCCGCACATACATGTAGAGTCCTCATTACTTACGGTGTCAGAATTTGCTAAACTGGCACTAATTCACGGAACCACAACGGTCGCTGCTGATCCTCATGAAGTTGCTAACGTTCTTGGAGTTGAAGGTGTTAAGCTATTCATCGAGGAATCTAAGTATGTTCCACTAAGAATGTTCTTTTACGTACCCTCCTGTGTACCACCTACGAGTAGGGGCTTAGACACTCCAGGTAGTAGGCTTACCGCTAAAGATGTTGAGGAGCTGCTCAAGTATGAGGAGGTTATAGGACTTGGAGAGGTTATGGATTTCTTAGGCGTATATGAAGGTAGCGAGGAATTACTTAAGAAGGTCTCCATAGCTAAAACACACGGTAAAATAGCTGACGGTCATGCACCGCAGCTTCCTGAAGACATGCTAATACCATATGCTGCAATAGGGATTAGAGGCGATCATGAATCCGTATTCCTCGATGAAGCACTCACCAAGCTTAGAGCAGGAATGAGAGTACTTATAAGGGAGGGCTCTGCTTGGAGGGACTTAGAGGAGTTATCTAAGATAATGACTTACATGAAGATAAATACCAGATATCTAGCCTTTGCAAGTGATGATTTAGATGTTATAGAGCTTTTTGAGGAAGGCCATATGGATCGTATACTACGTAGGGCTGTATCATTAGGTATAGACCCTATAACAGCAGTTCAACTAGCAACAATAAATGCTGCTGAGTACTTAGGCTTAAGTGATGAGATAGGCTCCCTAACACCAGGCAAGTTTGCTGACATAGTTTTACTTAAGGACTTTAGACAGTTTAAAGTTAGAGATGTTATAGTTAATGGCGATATAGCAGTAATTGATGGGAAATACTCAATTAAGGAGGAGAGGAGGTTTAAGTACCCTGACTATGTGTATAGGACGGTAAATGTTAAGTCTAAAGTCAAGCCTGAAGATTTAACGCTAAGAATTGAAGGAATTAAGAGGGGTTATGCTAAGATATTAGCCGTAAAGGTGGTTGTAGGTAAGGCCATAACGAGGAAAGAGGTTGTTAAGGTTGGTATTGAGGATGGACTCCTAAAACTTACGGGGGATCAGCTCTATGCGGCAGTTATTGAGAGGCATCATGCTACAGGGAATATAGGTAAGGGTATAATCCTTGGTTTAAACCTAGCATCAGGTGCTATAGCCCAAACTATTGCTCATGATGTGCATAACATAATAGTTGTTGGGAGGAATCCTGATGATATGGCCGTAGCTGTTAATAGGCTAATAGATGTTGGTGGCGGAATGGTTGTTGTAGTTAATGAGAGGGTACTGAGTGAGGTAAGACTTCCTATAGCTGGATTAATGAGTGATAAGCCTTATGAGGAAATAGTTAAGGAGCTTAAGGACTACGTTAAAACATTAAGTAACCTAAACGTAAACTTTAGATCAGTCTTCATGACAATCTCACTACTTTCCTTACCAGTCATACCTGAGATAAGGATAACGGATAAGGGTGTTGTTGATGTATTAGAAGGTAAGATAATTAATCCAGTACTTGAAGTAAGTAGTTAGGGTTGTTTATGAGCTATCTATTAATCAAGGAAGCATTAATCCCAGCTAAGGGTAATGACGTTATCTTAGCCTCCATCATAGTTCATGGGGAAAAGATCGAGGCTATAGTTAAGGACTATAAGCCATACCTCACCAAGGTCGATCAAGTAATCAACGCTAGAGGACTTATAGCTGTACCTGGTGGCATAGACATACATGCACACATTTACGACCCTCAATATACTCACCATGAGGACTTCAAAAGTGGCACCTTAGCAGCACTCTATGGCGGAGTAACTACAGTATTTGACATGCCCCTCAGAGTGTACGTAGATAATGAAGAAGTCTTGAAGGATAAAATAGATGAGGGACTTAAGAACTCATACGTAAACTTTGGCATTCATGCAGGTATGGTTAATGAGGATAACCTTAATAGAATGAGTAAGTTAAAGGAATTAGGAGTTCATGCATTTAAAATATTTACTTGCAAACCTTTTAGACCTAAAACTGATGAGGGAATAGTAAAAGCTATGAAGTACGTCCATGAAATAGGTGGCCTACCATTTATTCATGCAGAGGATGATGCCCTAATAGATCACTTAGTCAATAAGTTTAAGAGTGAAGGGCGAAGCGATCCCCTAGCACATCATGAGTCAAGACCTGCTGAAGCTGAAGCTATGGCAATCAAGAGGGTCTTAAGGATTTCTGAGTACTTCAACATTAGAGTTCATATAGCTCACGTATCCTCAAGCATGGGAGCTCAAGAAATAGAGGATGCTAAGGGGAGGGGTGTAAGGGTTACTGCTGAGACATGCCCCCAATACCTCTACTTCACAAAGGATGATGTTCGTAGATGGGGTAACTATCTTAAGATGAATCCCTCATTGAAGAGTAGGGAGGATGTTAATGCCTTATGGAGGTATCTAGCATCAGGGGTTATAGATGCTGTAGCTTCAGATAATGCACCAGCTCCTAGAGATCAGAAAGAGGTTGATGTGTGGAGTGCTTGGGGAGGCATACCAAATATTGAGGTTATGTTTCCTTTAGTGTTCACTATAGGTGTAAAGAAGTTAGGAATACTAACAATTGAAAGATATGTTGATGTTACTGCCCGAAACCCTGCAAGGATAATGGGTATATGGCCTATGAAGGGCGATATATCTCCTGGATTTGATGCTGACATAGCACTACTAGATAGGGATAGGTGCTTTAAGGTAACTGCTGATAAGCTTCATCATAAGGTTGATTGGAGTCCCTTCGAAGGTCTAGAGCTCTGTGGATGGCCTAGGTATGTATTAGTTAATGGTAAGCTACTATTAAGTGAGGGTGAGGTATTAGAGGAGAATAGGGCGCCTAAGTATGTCTAAGAAGCCCTTAAGAGCTGATAAATTTGTTGTTACTTCTTATGTCTTAGTCATAATAGCTTTAACGAGCTTCTTAACACCACAGTATACACCAATTCTAACAGCACTTAGCTCTATCATAATGCTCATAGGCATCTTAAGTGTTAGTGAGGGTAGGTATAAGGTAATGTTAGCATCTTTACTTCTCATATCACTCCTCTCCTCACTAATAGCTTTAGTGCTAATTCATTACTTAGTAACCTCTGGTGTCTTGACATACCTAATAATCTTCCTACAGATCTCCTTCATAACTACGATACCTCTTTACCTAGTCCTAGTAACTTACGGGGCAAAGCATGTAAGTAAGTCTTATGTTTTATTAGCTTCATCACTCATGATATTAGGGTCACTACTCATACCATTTAACGTAAATGCTAAAGCATTAAGTTATTTGAGTGAAAAGGCAAGTAGCTTAGTTGAATTATACGTTAATACGGGTCTAGGACTCTACCTAAGCTTTTCAGCACCATTACCGTTGAGTATTATATTATTGGGTGCTCTAATAGCTATTCTTACATTAGTTAAGAGGTTTAAAGAACTCCTTTCGTGAAGTTGGTTAAGTAGTTTAGAAGTATCTTTAAATTACTTGTTACTACGTCATATCTAACCTGCATTAACCTCCTAGTCCTAAGTTGTAAGAACCTATTATCGGCTAAGACTATGAATGATCTATCACGTTCAGACCTAATAGCCCTACCTATAGCTTGCTGTACTTTAATTATGGCGGGAGCATCCATAACTAGTACTTCGGCTAGATCCTTACCTAGTTCAGACTTAAACCTTTGTTTCAAATCCTTCACATAATCATCAGGTTGTGGGTAAGGAACCCCCATTATTAAGACAACATTAATTAGAGATCTCTTACTCACTGGATCAACTAGTTCTATACCCTCAGATAACTTACCGCCAGCAACGGCATTCACTACTATCTTCTCATGACTAAATACCTCGTTCACCACTTCCGCAAAGGAGGTCTTAGGTCCTTCACTAATCATGGTAACATCGTTCTCAATATGAGATACTACGTTATCCATGAATTCATAGCTAGGATATAGGGCTAAGATGACACCTTTATTGACCATATTGAATATTCCCTTAAGTAATTCAGCGTACTTTATATACTCAGCAATACTCCTCTTACGAAAACTAGACGTTACTGCAGTATATACAGCATAGAATATGTTATAGTGAGGGAATATCCTACCATAATCCTCCTCAACGTCTATATAGTAGCTATCACACTCAAGAATCTTATCTACTATATCCTTCCTGGGCATGGTACCAGACATTAGAAGTAGACCTTTAGGCATTTTCAATCTATCCCTTACTAAGTTATAGCTAGTAGGTAGAATCCTTAACTTCCTACTACCATCAATATCTAAGTGCCCATAAACTTCAAAGTTTTCATCCTTAACGTACTTTAAGAACTTTACAATCTTTGTTAACTTCGTAGAAATATTTATTAAGTTCTTAGCATCTATCATCTCCTTAAGCTTCTTTAACCTTAACTCTATAATAGCATCCTCCATTAGCTGTATAAGCCCTTCTCCTGGGTAAACATAGGCCTTCTCAACCTTCTTCAGCATCTTAGATTTAATTCTTGATATGAGGTCACGTAATTTAATTAGGTAATCAATAAAGTCCTTACCTAATGAGTATGTTCTTACATCTTTTAAGGCAGCTTCAACATCTAGTTCACTTAAAACTTCTTCATAAAGTGACTGGATGTTTAGTAACGTATGTGCTTCGTCTATTATGACATAGTATTCACTTAAATCATCACTAAATGCAGTCCTAAATACCTCCTCCTTAAACAAGTAGGGATATGTGGCTACGATAAATTTTGAGTTATTAATAAGTCTGGATAAGGCGAAGAAGGGGCATATACCTAGTTTATTCGCTATATTGGCTACTATTTCATGAGGGTCTATGCCTGACGTTCTTAGAACTCTCTCTACTGAACTACTGCTAACCTTATTTAATCTTTCATAGTATGGGCATAGACCTTTCTCCCTCAATAAACGACAGTTTATCCAGAAATCTTCTGGTTCTATACCTACATTTCTCAATATAGGGCACATCCTTCTACCACTAAATACTATGGTAAACCCCTCATTTACAGCCTTCAACTCCCTAACTACTGGTGCCATTTCATTCCTAGTCCTAACTACATAGAGTACCTTAGGTGCCTTAATGTGTGATAGTATTGCTACTATGGTCTACCCAAACCCTGTAGGTGCTTTAAGGACTATGATGCTACCTAACCTCTTCGCAATTCTCTCAATAGACTCCTTCTGACCCCTCCTAAACGTGGTATAGGGGAATTTCATAGCCATTACATAATCCTCATATCCTTCTTACCTTAACCTCTAGGTGTAGGTGGTATTTAGACCTATTAAAGACTGATTCCTATTAGTCCTTGTGTGATAGGATGAGCTCTGAACATGTTAACATACTCGGATTAGGTGTTGTTGAGACAGTTTCTAAGCACACTATAATGGTTACTAAGATAAGGAGAATTATTGCTGCTAAGAAGACCAAGTACCAGGATGTACAGATAGTGGAGTTTGAAGATTTTGGTAGGGGATTAATACTCGATGGTTTAATACAGTCAACGGAGGCTGATGAGTACATATATCATGAGACCCTAGTTCACCCGGTCATGATTACACATCCTAACCCTAAGAATGTATTAGTTATTGGTGGAGGTGAAGGAGCTACACTACGCGAGGTTCTGAAACATGAATCCATAGTAGATAGTGCAGTTATGGTTGATATAGATGGTGAGTTAGTAGAGTTAGCTAAGAAGTACCTAGACTTTATGCATCAAGGTTCTTTTAATCATCCTAAAGCTAAGGTAGTGATTAGTGATGGGAGAGAGTATGTAGAAAGAACGCCGAGTAAAAGCTTTGATGTAGTCATATTGGATCTTACCGATCCTTACGGACCTGAAATAGCTAGGAGACTTTACTCTAAGGAATTCTATGAGGAGGTTAGGAGGATTTTAAAGGATGGTGGTATAATGGTTACTCAAGCAGGATCGTCGTTCTTTTATCCAAATGTATACAAGTCCGTACTTAATAACATGGCATCGGTATTCCCTATAGTTAGAGAGTACTGGGCATGGGTACCAGCATTCGCTTACTCGTGTAACTTCATAGTGGGTTCATTAAGGTACGATCCAGCAGGTATTAGTGAAGACTACATTGAGAAGGTATTAGCTGAGAGAAATCTGCACGGTAAGCTAAGGCTATATAGCGGTAGGTACCATGTAGCATTATTTAAAAATCCCGTAATAGTCAGGTAGGTTTAGGAAGGTCTAATTAGCGGTGATGGCGCTATAGACCTAACACTAAATCTTCTTAAGGTTATGTTTAGGGTATAGTCATTAACGTGTAGTACAGCTTTTATGGGTATTCCATAATCTTTCTCACTCCATAATGTTATTTTAACGTTGTATTCAGTGTTATTTATCTTTATTTTATACCTAATGACCTTCTTAATGCATTCTACTTCACCAATACCTTTAAGCTCTACTACTTCATATCCTAGAGTATCTACCTTAAGTGTTTTGTTTGCTTTACCTTTAAGTAATGGTATACTAATTAGCACCTCGCTTAGGTTAGTAGGTGATGTTCTCATACCTAGGAGGTCATTTAGTATTGGTAAGTATTCCAGACCGTAGTAAAATACTAAGTAGCCACTTACTTTCCTTGTCTTAGTCATGTTTAATGACTTCGTCGTATTAGTTTTGTTCTGAGGAATTGCTAACTTTAATTCATAGTACCTAATATCTACTTGAAGTACGTCCTTAACCCCTATTACCTTACCAGCGTAAGGTATGTCACCTCTAATATCGTATGAAAGGTCTAGTGCTATAGTCCTATTACCCCTACTCAACTCCCCAAGGTAGTTCCTCAAATCCTCAACTCCAAGCCTCCTCTCACGTTGGTGGGGAGTACCTGTAAATGCGACTACGACTACTGCTACTATGAGTCCTACTATGACTACTAACGTAATTATGTCCCATCTAATCCTCGGTAGTCGAGGTGCTATCCTACGCCTCTTCTTAACTACTATCTTACCTGCTTCCTTCCTCTTCCTCCTCTTTCCCACACCAATTACCCACGAAAGCTTAGCATCATACCTAAATATCTCTTTTCATGCCTTACTCCATAACCCTCCTAACCTTAATTATCTGCTCTTCACCTACCATCCCGTAAGTCATAACTACTAAATCACCTATCTTAATCTTCTCTAGCTCTCTAAGCTTACTATAGGTTAGTTCAAGACCTTCATCATACCTCCTATCACCTACTATGTAGGGTTCAATACCCCACAGTATGCTGACCTCTCTGGCAACCTCCTTGGATGGTACACCAACATAGGTTTCCGACTTAGGTCTAAGAGCTGCTATGAGTCTTGCCGTATTCCCCTGCTTTGAGTATATGAGTATCTTAGCCTTAAGGCACTCAGCTAGCTCAACTATACCCTTAGCATACATGAACTTAAGCTCACCTTCAGGGAGTACCTTCTCAGGCTCGATGTACTCCTC
>CAZUAD010000007.1:0-367 GCA_964618155.1 uncultured Desulfurococcaceae archaeon | reverse complement strand
TAGCTGCATCTACTGGGTACTTGCCTACGGCTGTCTCGCCCGTAAGCATTAGAGCATCAACGCCCTCACTCACGGCAACAGCTATATCAGCTACCTCAGAACGTGTTGGTACGGGCTTCTCTATCATTGACTCAAGTAGTTGAGTAGCAACTATCACGGGTCTACCCAACCTCCTACTCTCTCTCACAATCCTCCTCTGGATCTTCGGTATCTCCTCTATACTGAAATTCATACCTAAGTCACCCCTAGCTACGAGGACTGCATCGCTAACCCTAATTATTGACTCTAAATTCCTTAGAGCTGACCTTGTCTCTATCTTAGCTATTACCTTAGCCCTACAGCCTAAATCCCTTAAGTACTCCTTAAG
>CAZUAD010000006.1:24495-29934 GCA_964618155.1 uncultured Desulfurococcaceae archaeon | reverse complement strand
GAACCACTCATACGTTGACTCGACATTCGGATATGCGCCCATTTCATGGTTACCTATGACTGCTATTATCGGTATTATTCTACCATCAGCTGTTATTAGGTTGTCCGTTACATCTTCAAACCATTTAGACCAGTGTTCCCAGTTGTTACCCTCGTTAACCATGTCACCTACGAATATTACAGCATCAGGATCTTCAGTAGCTACTGCCTTGGCAAGCCATATTCTTGACCATGGGTAATTCGAGGTTACTTCTGGGTGAACCTTTAACTCGTAACCCTCACCCCAAGGTCTTCTGCTATCACCTGTTACTACGATCTTAACAGGCTTGTTGGGGTCTATGGTCCTGAACTTGTATTCCTTAGACCAGCCGCCAGGTCCGCCAACCTTGAAGTAGTATGTAGTGCCTGGCTGTAGTTCCGTTAATGTTACCTCATGCCAATATCCTGGGAAGCACTTACCGTAGGCACATACTTGATGAATCTCTGCTATAGCCTTAAATCTATAGGCAGCGATGTCTTCACCCTCATGGGATACCGTATCGTATACTACTATATTACCGCTAACGTCATACTCCGTCCACCACATTATGGTCATTGTATGGTAGACGTCATTAACTGCCCAGCTTAGGTGTATGTATCTTGGTGGGTCATTAAGTACTACAGACCTTATTATGTCGATGGTTATGTCAGCAACACCTGATGGCACATCTCCGTGTGCCTTGATCGTAACCTTAGCAGTTAATGTTTCCTTACCCTCAATAACGAAGTGTGCTACACCATCATCTCTTAAATCTGCAGTTCTATTCTGATCACCTACAATAAATTCTATGACATCTATACCTCTACCATCAGCAACGCCGTCACCCGGCCATGGAAGCTTTACCGTACAGTTAATTATGTATGGTTTTGTATCCTTATTCTCTACCTTAAACTCTATAGTACCTACATCACCAGGCCATAGTGTTGAAGGTAATCCCTTAATCCTATATACGCGGATTGGCTCCTTAATCTCTGTTCTCGATGTAATAGTTATTCCGCTATAGACGTATGCTGCTATTGCTAGTACTGAGGTAATTAGTATTATAGTTATTAGGAGGAGAGAAGATCCTCTTAGAATCTTTGATATCCTCATAAGAACACCCTGCAGTAAATAATTCTAGGCTTAGTTAAATAAATCTTTCTTAGCTCAATTAAAGTAAAGCAATTAAGTATTCATAACTTTAAACATTAGCTAGTATCCTATAAGCTTCTCAACATACTTCCTTACATCTTCAGCTATGCTTAATGCGATCCTTCTAAACTCCTCATCAGCTCTATACCACTGCTTAGGAGCTACCTCCTCACCCTTAATTACCTTAGCCATTATTACTGATATCCTACCTAAGTTTACCAGATCTAAAACCGTATTGATATCATCACATACATCACCCTTCCCGGTGTAATAGGCTAGTGCCCATGGAGGTATTATGAAGCCCATGCTATTTAGTATTGCCATCAAGTTTTGAATAACGGCTATTGCACCTACGTCATTCCCCATAGCGATAAAGCTTGCTACCTTACCTTCAACCCACGACCTACCATCTATGAATATCATGTTCTCAAATACTGTTAACCTATCTATGAAGTTCTTTAAGGGTCCACTAACGCCATACCAGTATATTGGCGTAGCCAATATTAAAACATCACTTTTAAGAACATCTTCATATATAGTCTTCATATCATCATTTATAGGACACGGATACTTACATAACTTAACGTCGTCGCTCACACAACCTATGCAGGGTAGTATGTTTTTATTGTAGAGATCTACAATGTTGTAGGAAGCTCCTTCAAGTTCAGCTCCTCTTAATGCTATGAGTAACGCCTTACGTGTGTTTCCATAAGGTCTTGGCGAAGCATTAACACCTAGTACTCTAACCATGGGAAAGCCCGTGATATCGGGGTTACAGCAACTCCTTAAATATGCTAATGAACTTAAAATCTCGTAAGTTAGTAGTCCTTTAGGTGCTACGGTGATATCTAAGTCAATAATCATACTAATGATCGTAGGGTTGGTACTCATTATTACCGGCGTATTTCTCGTAATGCAAGGGACCTTGCCTCCAACTCCCACGTCGGAGAAGGAAATCAAGGCATGTAAGGTCTTAATAGTGTATGCTAAGGAATTAAGCTCTAAGGAGCAAGAGGCGTTAATTGATGTAGTTAAGGCAATAACTAATTACTTAGGAGGAATTAAGGGGGGTATTAAGTGCGGTATTCATGAATTCATAAGCAATGAAACATTAAAAATAAAGCTACCTGCATACCCAGCAATAGTGCTAAGTACGGAGTACATACCTCCAAAAGCAAAGGACGTATTCACACGTATAACAGGTAATTACTGGTTACTTAAGCCACCCTACCTCTATTACCTTGCTAGAACAGCAGGTAAGGCTCTCAACATGACATTCACCTATAGCTCAAGAGCTATTTTAGTTAATGGGAAACTTCCTATAGCTGGTACGACCTCAGTAGAAGGTATTAAGGAAGCTCTTAAGGAGCTTCTCACATGGACCTCAGCAACAAACGTAACAGACATACTTACCGCATCATATAGTAAATACCCTAACCTACCCTATTACCCTACTGTTGTCTTGGTACCTGAATTACATATCAATTTAAGCTCATTATCGCCCATAGTCGTGAGTGTAGGTGGGAATAGATACGTATATGAACCTCTATGGTTTAACTCCAATCTCTTACCTTACCTCTCAAACGTAAGTTTAGGTAATGTAGTAATTGAGATTCATAAGGAGCCCTATGGTGAAGGACCTACAATAGGTAAAGGTAATCCCCCGTTAAGGATTGTAGTTTATGAGGATATGAACTGCCCCTACTGCGCAAGACTCTTCAGTAATACTATACCGTTGGTAATACTTAAGTATGTTGAGAAGGGTAAGGCATTAATAACATTTAAGTTAATAACCGTACATGAAGAATCGAGAGAAATCCATGAAGTTTTGACATGCTATCACATGGTTAAAGGCAATAGCACCGGCTATTATAGGACATTATTAAAGCTGTACAGATTAGTTATTGAGGGCAAGTCTCCCAGCTTAGACGACTTTAAGAAGTTCACTGGTATAGATCCCAAGACGCTTACTAAGGACTGTAATGCATCACTGATATTAAACAAAGATTTAGAGGAAGCAAGGAGTTATGGTATTATAGGAACTCCAGCTATGGTATTATGGAATAAGGATTTAGGTTTAGGGCTATTAATTATTGGGTACGTAGACTTTGACACATTAGAAGGTTTGATTAGTTATGTAACCTAAGACTTTTAAATTAAGTGGTCACTCAGGACCTCCTATGGTTATTTTCTTAACCCTTATGTGTGGACCGCCATCTGATACGAATACTGCTTGACCCTTACCACATATACCATAACTTAGTTCAAAGTCCTTGGCTACCGCATCTATTAGTGCTAAGGTCTCTAAGGTATTTCCTGAAATACTCATATTCCTTACAGGATCTCCAACCTCCCCCTTTACTATCTCATAGGCTTCCTGTACACCTACTTGGAATGTACCATCGAGATTTGCTTGACCACCTCTGAAGGATACTAAGTAGTAGCCAAATTTTATGTCCTCAAACAACTCCTCCTTACTATAATCACCTGGTAAGAGTACTGTGTTCCTCATCCTGATAAGCGGGGGTACTTTATAGGATTCAGCTCTCGCATTACCTGAAGGCTTTACGTTCAATATCTTAGCATATTCTCTATTCACCATTAATTCCTCAATAACTCCCTTCCTAATGAGGTATGTCGGTCTGGCTTCAACGCCTTCGTCATCATACATAAAGCTGCCAAAGCCATTAGGGAGTGTAGGATCATCAACTATGGTTACTAAGTCGGATGCTATCTTACTACCAAGTCTACCCATAACAGCTGACCCAGACATTGTCAGATCTGCTTCACTTAGATGACCGAAAGCCTCATGAACAAGAACACCTACAACTTCTGGTGCCAAGACGGCGGGAAAGTTTCCACCTCTAGGGGTTTTTGCCTTTAGCTGGGATTTAAGTCTCTTAATTAGAGTATCGCTTATATCCTCCTGACTCTTCCTACTCCATATAGTATATCCGTCAATACTACCTAATTCCTCCCTAGCTGATGCTGTAACACCTGCTTCACGACCTGTAATCCATACGTAAAGCCATGTATAGCTAAGCTCTTGCTTTATGTCACGTCCCTCAGAACTTACGTACAGTGTATATCCTATAGTGTCCATGTACCTTACAGTTACTGACTTAACAAACTCATACTGAGATAATAGTTCATGAAGTTTTAATGCATCCTTAACCTTAGTACTAAAATCTACATTCCTGGGATCAACGCTTAACTTAGCCTTAATATCATCCCTTATAGCTTCTAGTATGTATACATCAGACCTACCCTCACCTTTAGAAGCTAGTGCCTTTGCTGCATTAAACGCCTTTAAAGAAGCTTCCTTAATCTTCTCCCTACTCAGCTCAGTAGTTGAGGAGAAACCCCAAAACCCTTTATAAAGTACTCTAATGGCTAGTCCCGATTCATAGCCATGTACTACATTCCTTACTGCACCATCGATGACCGAGAATGCGGTATTTAAGTAGCATGTAAGCCTGAAATCAGCGAATTTAGCACCTATACTCACTAATTCATCAGATAATCCTAGTAGAAAGTCTCTTAGCTCGTCAAGAGAACTCATACAAGCACCTATCTACCCCTAATTACTGAATTATTTAAACCTTACTTGATACCGTAGACTAATACCTTATCACTTTATAAAGTCCTATAGTAAGAATCTTCTTAGGTAGGATTAAGTGCCATCGGATGTAATAGTTAGGTTAGTGAATGTGAGTAAGGTGTATAGAGCTGGATCTATAATAACGTGGGGTCTAAGGAATGTTAACTTAGAAATTAGGAAGGGAGACTTTGTCGCTGTTATGGGGCCTTCTGGATCAGGTAAGACTACATTATTAAACATGATAGGACTTCTTGATAAACCTACACGTGGTGAGGTATTTATTGATGGATTACCTACGTCAAGGTTAAGTAGCTCAATGATAGCTAAGATAAGGAATAGAAAGATTGGTTTTGTCTTTCAGTTTTTTAATTTAATAAATAGGCTAACAGTCTTAGAGAATGTAGAATTACCGTTAATCCCTAGGGGTATACCGAGAAGTATTAGGGTAAAGTTAGTTGTTGATGCCCTACTTAAGGTTGGTGGTGAGATATCTTGGTTAAAGAAGAAGCCCTACCAATTATCAGGTGGTCAGCAACAAAGGGTTGCTATTGCGAGAGCTATAGTAACAAAGCCCTCTCTTGTTCTTGCCGATGAACCTACAGGTAATTTAGATAGGAAGTCATCTAAGCAAGTAATTAAGACGTTCATGAACTTAAACGATGAGGGAC
>CAZUAD010000006.1:20883-24485 GCA_964618155.1 uncultured Desulfurococcaceae archaeon | reverse complement strand
GATCCGGAAGTAGCTAACTGCGCAAAGAAGATACTAATAATTAGGGATGGAATGATAGTTGACGAAGAGATTCCTGAGAGGAGTAAATGCATTGTTTACACGGTTGATTAATGGAAATCAAATATCTACACGCATAAATATATATGTCGGTATATATTGCTTAGTTAGAGGTGATGCTAATGACTAAAAAGGTAATCCCTAAGCTCTTTACTTTAATACTAATTCTAACATTATTATTAAATACTGCTATTTACCCACCCTTAATCCTAAAGACTTCACATATAACCTTAGTTAATTATGCCATATACTCAAGTACGGGAGGAACTAGGGTCTATCCAGGAAGTAGTAATGCAAGAGTTATAGTCGATTTAAGGAATGATGCTAATGAGAGCATAAGTGATGTTCAAGCATGCTTCTACTTACCCAATGGGTTCTCAATAAGTGGGGGGACAACATGTGTTGATGCTACAACACTTAACGGTACTTACAAGAGGACGTACGCACCAGGTGAGATCTTCAGGGTTGAGGCTAGATTTAATGTTGATAAGAGTGTGAAGCCTAAGAGGTATTACTTCGAAATACATGTACTGTATTCAGTAAACGTTAGTAGGTATGAGGAGGTTGTGTTCGTACCTGTAGACATAAGTCCTTACCCAGGAGTTAATGTTAGCGTAATTGAGGTTTGGTGGGATAGTGAGCATGTATATCCTGGTACTACTGGTGCTACTCTTAACTTGATGATAAAGAATGTAGGTAATATAAGCATTAGGGGTGGTGATTTAAGAATCATACTTCCTAAGAACATAACACCTAGAATTATAAGGTCAAGCCTAGGAGCTTTAGATCCTAACTCAACGATCACTTTAAGCTTTAACAATATTGACATACCCTTAAACGTGAAACCAGGGAATTATACATCACTAATGAAGCTAAATGTAACAGCTGTAACTGAGGATGGTGTTGATTACTACACATACTATGAAACTAGGTTCAACATAACAATATCTAAACCTAGACCCTTAATGATTAGAGTAATAGATGCCTTCTGGGTAGGCTATAAAGCCTACGGTAAGTCCAAGGAGCTATCACTAAGGCTTACTCTACAGAACCTTGACTTAGCAACAATAAATACGTTAATAGCTAACTTATCGCTTCCCCTAGGTATGAGTACCGTAGATGGTAGGAATTATGTAGTAGCATCAATAGAGGGTTCACAAGGTTTTGGAAGTATATTCACCCTCACCTTTTCAGGGATAAATGTGAGTGATTTTGAGATCCTAAAAGCTAAGTTTAATGCTAGCTTAGAGATTCTTGCCACATATAGAGGTGCTGAGTTCAGAGTGGAGCAACCTCTTACATTTAGGGTTAGATTAGTAAATGAGTCCATAATATCGCTAATATCGCATGGATGGTTATATAATGGCAGGCCGGCATCAGCTCTTCCATCATCGAGGGATATCACTTTAGAGTTAACCTTGATTAACTTAGGGACTAGCGCTATCACCTCGGTAAGTCCTGAAGTACACGCACCTAAAGGATTTAAGTTAAAGTCAATAAGTGGTTCATGCATAACAACAGGTATTCAGGCTGGACGTACATGCACGTTAGATTTGACGTTTGATATAGATAAGGACGTTAGACCAGGTACTTATACATTAAATATTAGTCTTAACTACATGGTTAGTTCCGGTAATGCATTACTATTCTCTTCAACTACATTAAGAACTAAAGTTATCATAGAGAATCCTAGGAACTACTTAACAAGCATAAAATTAGGGAGGGTATGGTGGGGTACTGCTAGACCTACAACAGCATATCCAGGATCTAGGATAATGCCTCTACATGTGGAGATAATCAATGTAGGTCGCGAAAATGCACAGGGCGTTTACGTTAACGTAAAACCCTTAACTAATGATGTAAGGACAATTGAGGGTAGTGGCTTATGTAGTTCTAACTTGCCGAGTGGTTCATCATGTACTTTCACAGCATATTTAGATTTAGGTAAGGTTAGTAGATCTATTATACCAATACTCATTAATGTTAACTATAGCGTCAATATTTATGGTGCTAAGATATATGGCTCTGAAGACTTCACGGTAACATTACCCGTTGAAACCTACGCAGCGTTACTAAAGTTTAAAGGTGTTGAGATAATTGACTGGGGTTGGTTAAACAATAGACCCGTATTTCCAGGTACTGAGAATGCTACATACACTATAACAATAGTTAACCATTACCCATACTCTATAGAGTCCTTAGATCTTACACTCATTTTACCTGACGGCTTCCTTAGTAAGTATGGTAGGGTTAGTAAAGGTTACTATGCTGGTCCATTAGATTCCAACCAGGAGATCACCATAAATGTACCAATAACTGTAAAGGAATGGGTTAAACCTGGTAGGTATGAAATTAACTTAACATTGACCTACGTTGTTAATACAGGTGGAGCTTCTATAATTGAATCAATGAATCTAAGCTTGCCCTTAATTATTAACAGGCTAAGCAGAGGTTTAGAGTTTATAGTTTCAGGATGGTCTGGAGCTACGGCTGAGCCGATGACTTACGGCAATACATACTTCCTCGTATTAAGGAATGTAGACTTTCCTGAAATTAGAGGTGTTGTTGCAGATATGGAGCTGCCTAAGGGTATAGTATCATCACTTACAAATAGCTCTAAGATTAAAATATACCCCTCAGTACCACCGCCAACGCAGGTCTCAACAGCTCCATTAGGTAGGTTAAGTCCTAAAGAAATAGCCAGGTTAGTAATGTTAGCTTATGGAGGAGCTACAGCACAAGCTGTTGGCCAGACCTTTAGTAGGGGTGACTTAATATTCTTCGCAACGAAACTTAACATACTTAATATTAGCCCAGGTACATATTATGCTAACGTAACTATATCGTTTATTGATCATTGGGGTACGTTAAGATACTATAAGGTTAAGGTGCCTATTGTAGTATTAGGTACTTCGAAGATTGTGAAGATATGGTCTGAAAGTACTTTGAGATTCGTAAATAGACAGGGTAAACTTGACCTTAACATAGTTAATGTAGGGACATCACCAATATACAATGTATACATTGCTGTCTATTCAAAAATGCCTTACGTCGTAGTTTCTCAGCCCATACTATACTTTGATAGCTTACCTCCTAATGAAGTTACTAAGGTAAAGTTGCCTGTCTACTTTAACCCTATTCCGATGCAGGGAGCTCCTATACCTATCACTTATGGAAGCATACCGTTCATAGCCTCAGTAATGTTTACGGATGTTAGTGGCTTTAGGCATTCCTTTAATACCTCATTCGCAGTAACTCTTGAGCCCTACATAGAGATTAGCTTAAGTGAAGTAAAGGTCACTTATGAAGGTGGCAAGCTAAGAGCTTCAGGTACCATAACTAACTTAGGTAATGCTAAGGCTGAGAGAGTTACCGTATATCTAATAGTTAGTAGTAGGAGAAGTGAGGAGAGTTTTGTTGGTGATATAGACCCCTCATCGCAAGCATCATTCAGTGTCTACATAGAGAATATACCACCAGTTAGTAATGTAACTATAGTTGTTAAGTATAGGAATCCGTTTAACGAAGTCATTGAATATAGAGAG
>CAZUAD010000006.1:10985-20873 GCA_964618155.1 uncultured Desulfurococcaceae archaeon | reverse complement strand
AAGCCGGGATTTCTGGGTATGGACTTTACCACTAGACTTATAATCATAGGATTAGTAGGTATGTTCCTCGTACTCGTAGCCTTAGCTATAAGATCTTACCTTAAAAAGCATTCAGCACTACCTCAGATTGAGGGATTAGAGGGTACTTAACTATGTTATTGAGTGATGTACTTAGGTACGCATTCAAGGCTATGAGTGAGAGGAGGTTTAGAGCCTTATTAACCATAGTAGGTATAGCCATAGGCCCCCTAGCCCTAGTTATGATGACAGGTGTTGTTAGGGGGTATTCAGCGTTCGTAGAGAATCAATTACTTAGTCTAGGCCAAAATACTGTAGTACTCATGTCATCAGCTGAGTATACTTTAAAGGAGGACGACTTAGATTTTGTACGATCCCTTGATGAGGTATCTAAGGCTGAGCCCTTCTACCTAACTTCAGCATTCATATTAACACCTGAAGGTAGGCTCCAAGTTTATGTGTATGCTATGGACATTGAAGTATTACTGGAATCCGTGGGAGGACTAGAGGTATTAAAGGGATCCTATCCACTACCTAATGAACCTCTATATGCAATAGTAGGTTACAGGGTAGCCTACTCCGAGAAGACTGGTAAGGAACTCTTTGACATAGGTGATACAATAACCCTTTATATACCCAAAATAGAAGCAGGAGGTGTTAAAAGATTTGAACGTGCCATCATCAGGATTAAGGGCGTCTTTAAGGAGTATGGAGGAGCGATGTTCATATCACCTGATACAGGTATATTCCTACCCCTCTCAGCAGGAAGAAAGGTTTTAAGGTTTAATAAGTGGACAGGTATCATGGCTATAGCTAAGTCACCTGAGCTCGTATCTAAGCTAGTTAAGAAGTTAAGGGATGTTTATGACGGGAAGATTGATATAATAGCGTTTCAGCAGATAGCTAGGGTCGTAGGCTCTATAACTGCTGCTATGGACTTCATAACATTCTCAACATCCCTATCAGCATTTGCAGTAGCAGTAGCAGGTACTGCTGCAACCATGATTACATCAGTTATTGAGAGGACGAGAGAGATAGGAGTCTTAAAGGCTCTTGGATTTACTGATGGGCAGGTAATGATTATGATATTAACCGAGTCCATACTAATGTCCATATTGGGAGCTATAATAGGTATTTCATTAGGTTTTGTGGGCGCTCATGTACTAGCGGGTAGAGGGTTAAGGATTAGGGGGGGTCTTGAAACTATAGTAATTAAGGCACCACCACTCATAACGCCTGAACTATTAGGTATGACCATAGCCATAACGCTGGTTGTCGGAGTTTTAGGTGGGCTTTTCCCAGCATATAGAGCGGCTAAGATACCTCCCGTAGTAGCTCTTAGATATGAGTAATATCTCAGCTACCTCCTTTCTTAACAATCTTTGTCTTAAGCTTCGGTTTATGTAGTGCATATAGGAGGAATATTATGAAGAGAATTATGTAAGTTAAGTATCTACTGCTATCATCAAGTGATGAGCTAGCTTCTGTAGCGTTAATGGTTGTGTGATTACTTAATAAGGCAATATGAGCGTATATCACAAGGTATTTAAGCACCTACTACACACCCATCTCAATTCCTGGAATCCTAAGCTTATTTTCTAGCCACTTAAAGAAGAATGTTGCCGCAGTTGTCATTGCTAGGTAGATGAATGCTAAGGTCATAAATATCTCTATGGGTCTAAACCATAGTGAGTTAAATGTTTTAGCAACAGCAAACATCTCCTGAACCCCTACAACGAACGCTAATGATGAATACTTTATCATGTATATTATCTCATTAGATATACCGGGTAATGCTCGCCTTATAGCTTGAGGTAATATTATGTAGAGTACCTCTTGCATCTTAGTCATACCTAAAGCCCTAGCAGCTAGTGACTGCCCTATATCTATGGATCTAATGGCCCCTCTTACGTACTCTGATTGATATGAGCCACTACACAGTATGAACCCAAGTACTGCAGCCCAGAATGGTGTGAGGTATATGTGTAAGTCGGCTAGACCGAAGAAGAGTACTAGTAGGGTTACGAGTAGTGGGAACCCTCTAAAGGTGACTACGACGGCCGTTGCTAGGAGTGATGCTATCCTACCTCCGTAGACCCTAGCTGTCCCTAACACTATCCCTAAAGCAACACTAGCAGGAGCTGCTATTGCTAACATGCTTATTGTTGTTTGAACACCCTTGAAGAGTGCTGGAAGGAACTCCTCCCAGAAGCCCATTACCTTTCACCATATAACCTACCAACCTTCTCAAAGAACTTTCTAGTAACTTCATGTTTAGGATTGAATACTACCTCCCTGGGTGGTCCTCTCTCTATTATCCTACCATCGTACATGAACATAAGCTCATCAGCAACCTCTAAGGCGAAGCCTATCTCATGAGTTACGACAAGACTCGTTACACCTTTCTTAGAGAGTTCCTTCATTACCTGCAATACCTCACCTACAAGTTGAGGATCTAGCGCTGATGTAGGTTCATCATAAAGTATTATTACCGGATCCATAGCTAGGGCCCTAGCAATAGCAACTCTCTGCTTCTGGCCACCTGAAAGTTGTGCAGGGTATTTATGCCATAGATCCTCAGTTATGTGTACAGTTAGTAATGCCTCCTTAGCCTTCCTAAGAGCCTCCTCTTTAGGTAGCTTCTTAACCTTAGTTAACCCTATCATAACGTTCTCTAAAGCTGTTAGGTGGTGGAATAGGTTAAACTCCTGGAATACGAAGCCTATCTTCTGCCTTATCTTATTTATGTTGACACCGGGTTTAGTTATTTCAACATCCTCAAGCCATATTCTGCCCTTATCAGGTTTTACTAAGAGGTTAAGGCATCTTAGTAGGGTGCTCTTACCAACACCGCTTGGCCCTGCTATGACCTTAGTCTCACCTCTCCTTATGTCGAATGTCACACCTTTAAGTACCTTTAACGTCCCATAACTCTTATGTATATCTTCGGCCCTTAAGACTATATCACGTCCCATATTACATCCCTCCTTTAATCAAGCCCGGAATTTGAACTCTTTCATATATAATGTTAAACAACTTAGTACCGCCGTACGTCAATATTATGAAGAATATCCCAGCAAAGAGGTAAGGTAGAAGTGCTAAACCTGTTGCTATAACTACATATCTAGTTCTTGTTAACACCTCTAATACTCCTAAGGCGAAACATATTGCTGAGTCTTTTAGAAGTATTGCGTACTCGTTGGTCCAACCAGGTATGGCTATTCTTAATGCTTGAGGTAGTATTATATGAATTATCGCCTGAGGTTTAGTCATACCTAAAGCTCTAGCGGCTAACATCTGACCTTCCTCAATAGATTCTATAGCTCCACGAAAGATTTGTGATTGATATGCCCCACTCCTAAGTCCAAGCACTATAATGCTGGTTAGCAAGGGTGATAGCTTAACACCAAATATTAGAGGGAAAACACCCCAGTAGAAGAGGAATAGCTGTACTAGTAATGGTACGCCCCTGAAGAACCAAACGTAAACATCTAATATAGCTTTAATTACCCTACCTCCATAAACCTGACCTATGGCTATCGGTAGGCCTATGAGGAATCCAAGGCCTAAACCCCCACCAACTAATGCGTAAGTCCATAAGGCACCCTCAACTATGTAAGGTATGTACTCGATAAACACAACTTCACCCTCAATAACACGTAGGGTTCTTAAGGAAAAATACTTTATGTTTAAATTAAACTACTTAAGCGACTTACCTAAGCCCCCACTTTTTAAGTAGCTCATCCCACTTAGGACTATGCATTAGCTCTTCTAGTGCCTCGTTTATCTTGTCCCTAAGCCACTTATCCTCACACCTCGTTGCGATACCGTAGGTCTCTGGTGCTCCTAGGGTTGTTAATACCTTAACCTTCTTAGCGATCTCTGGGTGTTTCTTTATGTATGGCTCGAAGAATGCTGAGTCAGTAATGCATGCTACAGCCCTACCATCTAGAACAGCTTCTAGAGCTGCTACGTAGGAGTCAAGTCCTAACTTCTTGAAGTTATATCCCTGCTTCAATAGCTTATCAGCCCACATATCAGCTGTAGAGCCTAGCTGTACTGCGATGTATTCACCTGAGTTTAAGATCTCCTCGACCGATCTAGTCTCTTCAGCACGTACTATAATCTCATGGATATATGAGTAGTAGGGTACGGAGAAGCATATCTTCTTAGACCTCTCAGCGTTTATAGTCATACCTGAAGCTATTACGTCTAAATCACCGTTAACTAAGGCTGTAACTATTGTCGACCAATCCCAAGGCTTATGAATTATCTTCCATCCATACTTCTTAGCTATGTACTTCATTACGTCAACATCGAAGCCTGCAGCCGTACCATTAGGTAGTACGAAGGTGAAGGGTGGGTAGTTAGCGTCAAAGCCGTGAATTATAACTACTTCCTTACCAGGTGGTGGAGGTTCTGTGAACTTACCCTTCTTGAAAGCACATAGCTCCTCAGGTGATGGCGGTGTTGGAACAGGTTTAGCAACCCAGCCAACTACACCGCCAACTATTAAGCCAATGATTAATCCTACAATTAGGTATAGAACGTACTTCTCCAAGAACTGACCCCAGTATTTTATGGTTAGTCAGACTTAAAAGATTATAATATAAGAACGTTAAATGTATTATTTAATAAAACTAACAAGTTCAGTTATCACCTTAATTTTAGCATTATATTTGAGAAAGTTCGCCATTCAACTTAATGTCCATTCATTTAGGGGGATGATTAGCTTAGCTAATTCATTGGTCAGTCAAGGCTGATAACTTCATTGAATCCGTACCGCCTGGGGTCATCATCCCTAAGTATTATGCTTACCTTTTAAGGTAAATAACCTTTCATTTTAAACCTAGTGGTATACTCTTGATGTAATGGTGTTCTAAGAGTTCTTAACCAAGGTACCTTAATAGGTAACAAGGCTATTATCGATATAAGACCCTGCATTGCCCAGTAGAGGGGTGCTAGTATTACTATTGGATCCTTAACCTTTAAGTCTAAGATCACGTATAATGGTGCAAATAATGTTAGCATGAACACTGTGAAAGCCATGTAGAATACATGATAAGGTACAATTACTTGTATGGTTAAGGCAAGCCCTACAACAATAAATGAGAGCATCGTTGATATTAATGCTAAAGGCTCCATATATGCTACTAGTAATTTAATGGTTATTAATGGATTTAAACACCTACTATATACTGAGATTAAATCCCATAGACATTCAAGATACCCTTTATACCATCTAAGTCTTTGCTTAATAAGACTTCTTAACGTTGAGGGAGCCCCCTCGTAAATTATTGAATCAATAAGTGCTGCTTTCCTATTCTTTAAAGCTACTAACATAGTCATATATGAATCCTCAGTAAGCTTTTCAGGAAAACCTCCTATTTCCCTAAGGAACTTAGTAGATACCGCTAATCCCTCACCACTAACGAGTGGATAACCTATTAACTTAGTAAGTCCTGGTAAAGCTACGTTATACCATAGTAATGTATCTAGATAGGATAACTTACCTATTACACCTCCTCCAACCCTATACACCTTAGCTCCAACGACATCATAGCCCTCATTAATAAGTTTTGTAACTTTAGCAATGTAGTATCTATCCTTAACTATATCACCTGAATCGTAAACAATTACTATGGAGGAATTCTTCGGAATTACATTTAAAGCTTTATTTAATGCATAAGCCTTACCTCTTCTACCACTTTCATTAATTACTTTAACAAGCTTAATACCTACAGCTACTACCATATGCTTCAAACTATCTACGTACTTTAATGTTTGACTATCGTCCTTCTCCAATATGGTTACTAGAGTAATTTTGTCCTTAGGGTAGTCCTGACTAATAATACTTAAAAAGGTATTTCTAACGTCTTCAAATCTCTCTTTATATAGAGGTAGCAGGATTACTACATTCTGACTAGTACCTACTTTAACCTCGGGATTAATCCATACCCTATTCCTTAACTTACTAATTATGCTAAATATAGAGATGCCTCCATAAATAAACGAGAGTGTAAAGAGGGGTGTAAGTAATAACCAGAGGAGCTCCATGATATCACCCATATATAAAAGCTAGCTTAATTAGACCTTCTAACCCGTTAGAAAATAATACGTTAAGAGATTTATAACAATTTAACGTTTTTCTAATTAACTAATGTCTTACATAAATCTTTAGAGTCTTTATTACCCCTAAAAACAATAGTTTAGAGCGGAGGTAGGAGAGGAGTTCCGATGATGCCCTAGGAAGGCTCCTTAAGAGCCCCCCAACCCCCATTCTATCCAATCCTGAGGACTCCTCTAAACTTCACTTTAAGACACGACTATGAGCATAAAGAAGGTTTTAATGTAGATTCAATATTATAAAATCGATTTTAATCACTTACTCTTAACTTCCTCCTCAAGTACTCTTCTTATCGCTTCTATCCTCTCCTTAGGTAAGGTTAGTGCTGGTTTTTCAGGTATTATGCCCTGAGGTCTAAATAGTGCTATTAATACTATGACTAAACCTACCAATATGTACTCAAGCCATGTAGGGCTTATGGGTATGATCGCTGATAGTACTCCCTTATATGAGTATATGAGCGTCCTCACAGTCGAGAATACTAAGACACCTACTAGAACACCTACATTATTTCCTGTTCCTCCAAGCATCATGTATGCCCAAGGCCAGAAAGTCCATACAAGCCTGTTATAGGTTATAGCCTTCATACTACCTACGTAAAACGCCCATAGAGCTCCACCTATTGCTGCTAAAGCTGACCCCGTTATTAGTGCTTGAGCTCTTAACCTAGGTATGTCCTTACCATATACCTTAGCAGCTAGCTCTGAATCCCTCATAGCTTTCAACACCCTACCAAATGGAGACTTACCTAACCTCTCAACGTATAGAAATACCAGTATGGCTATTCCTAATATGATGAACGTAGCACTAACGAACCTTACCGTACCAGCACCTATCCATCTAAAGGGATCAGGTACTAGTACACCCTGGGTAGCACCAACTAGAGGCTCGTAGTTCCACGCTATTACCTGTAAGGCATCACCGAAGGCTAACAACGTTATACCTAGGTACGCCTCCCTAAGCCTTATAGCTGGGTAAGCCGTTATGTACCCAACGAAGGCGCCTAGACCTGCTGCTACGATGAGCGTAAATGCTAGTATAGCTATTGAGAGTAGTGGGTTTGCCGCTAGTACGTTATTAATTTGTGCAACTAGCTTAAAGTTAATTAGATGGTAGGCATATTCGGCACCGTATGGCTGACCCATTAACGCAGCTAATACTCTACCAGGTATTGCTCCAGCTACGATAGCACCAACAAGTACAGCTAATACCCTACCGAATTGAGGAATTCCTGCATACCCTACCTCTATGTTTAGGCTTAAAGTAACTATGAGTCCAACTGCGAAGTTTATGAGTATGTTTAGAACTAATGGTGGTATTTCAAGCATCATCTACCACCTCCTAAGAACTTAAGGTAGGATGTTATTACCTCCCTAACCCTAGCCCAGTTAATACCTCCTAAACCTCTTGGATACACTAGAAGTGTTGCTGCCATTATTAATAGTGGTATCATAGGCCTATAAGCTAATACCCACCCACCAAGTGATGCTGAAAGTGAGTAAATTCCTAAGTATTCGCTAAGCCCTATGAGTAATCCTCCTAGTAAACTACCGAAGATACTATAAAGCCCTCCAACTATTGCGCCACAGAAGAAGGTGACTATCAAGGTCATGCCAACCGCCGGATAACCGCTAATGACTAGCGATAATAGCCCACCAGCAAGACCTGCTAGCATTCCTCCTATGAACCATGCGGTAATGTACACAGCCTCAGGATTTATACCTAGAATGCTAGCTAAGTTTGGATTCTCTATTGCTGCCCTCATCGCTATACCAAACTTAGTCTTAGTTAGGAATGAGTGTAAAGCTATCGTAACACCAATCATTACTAAAGGAGCTACAATACCTATTGCTTTAATCTCCATACCACCAATCTTAGCCAGAACTATATCCTTTAATTCTAAGACGAAGTATCTTGCTGTAGGTATCTTAAGACCTGTTGATAAGTAGTCAGCAAATATGTTGAGGAAGGCAAAGAATATTAGGTCAACACCTAAGGTTGACATCATTAAGGTAACCATTGACGCGCCAGCCTTAAGTAGTCTTCTATTAACTCCTAGGTATACTATAACGCCTAACATCCCTGAGAATAGTGCTGCTAGTACTATGTAGTAGTAAGGACTACCACCTAGTAGGGAGTAGGTAGCGAATACTATGTAGAAGCCCCATGCAATCATTGAGGCATGGGTGAAGTTGAATGTTCTTGTAGCCATGTATATCATTGTAATACCTGCAGCACCTATTGCTATACCACTTGAGTAGGCAAGAGCCTTAAGTAGTAGTTCAATCACATCTCTCACCTACGCCTACAGCCTTAGGGTACTACTATGTAAGAATTAAAATCTTTTATTCAGCTTTAATTAAATCGTGATGTTGAGTGTACTATTAGGGCTTAGTGTTAAGCGAAGAACTTTCTATTTTAAAGACATAAAGGGACTTATAAAATTTAAAAAGCTCACCCTATACTTTCTACGGTGGTGTAATGTCTAAGCCCTTAGCGCCTAAAATAGCCTATACCCTCATGATAATACTCTTAATAGTAGGTATAGTTGCGGGTTACGGTATTGGAGCCTTAACAGCACCTGCTAAGGTAGTTACTAAGACCTTAACATCAACAGTTACAACAACAGTTACTGCAGCTGCAGGTGCTACAGCTACAGTTACTAAGACAGTTACTCAGATGAAGACTGTCACAACTACTGTTACCGCAGCTGCTCCTGCTGCCCCAGGTCTTAAGGGTGAGATACCTATAGGTGTTCTACTACCACTTACTGGTGTCCTATCATCATATGGGGAAAACGATAAGGTTACTCTAGAGCTTGCTGCTAAAGAGATTAATGACTGGTTAGCAGCTAGGGGTGAGGCTTGGAGGATTAAGCTCTACATAGAGGATACAGCAACAGATCCTAAGACAGCCCTAGATAAGATTCAGGCACTACATGGTAGGGGAGTTAAGATATTCATAGGTCCTATGTCAAGTGCTGAGGTTAGTGAGGTTAAGAGCTATGCTGATGCCAACAAGCTACTGGTCATATCCCAATCATCAACTTCACCTGCCCTAGCAATACCTGGTGACTTCATACTAAGGTTCTGTCCTACTGACGTAGCTCAAGGTCCCGCCATAGCTAAGGTTATGTGGGAGAGAGGAATTAGATGGGTCGTACCTCTATGGAGAGGTGATACGTGGGGTGATGGCTTAAAGGAGTTCACAGTGAAGGCCTTCGAGGAGATATGTAAGGCTAGTGGTGAGGAGTGCGGTGTTGCTGAGGGTATAAGGTATGATCCAGCAGCTAAGGAGTTCTCTGCTGAGATGGCTAAGCTAGCTGATATAGTTAGGTCACTAGCTGATAAGTACGGTAAGGATAAGGTCGGCGTCTTAGTGATAAGCTTCGAGGAGATAGCTGCAATATTTGCTGCAGCTAAGGCACACCCAATACTGTCTGAGGTTAAGTGGCAGGGTTCAGACGGTACAGCAGGTGTTGCGGTACTTACTAAGGATCCAGAGCTAGCAGAGTTCGCTATTAAGGTTAAGTTCCTAAACACCATAGCAGCACCAGGTCAGTCACCATTCACTGAGAAGGTTAGGAAGTATGTACTAGAGAAGCTGGGTAGGGAGCCTGAAGCCTATGCGTACTTCGCATATGACGCCTTATGGGTTATAGCGTTAGCTCTTGAGGCTGTAGATAGTTACGATCCTGAAGCAGTTAAGAACATAATTCCGAGCATCTTAAAGCACTATCTAGG
>CAZUAD010000006.1:4183-10975 GCA_964618155.1 uncultured Desulfurococcaceae archaeon | reverse complement strand
TTCAGGATACTTTACACTTGATGAGAACGGAGATAGAGCTACTGGTGACTACGACCTACTAATAGTTAGGAAGGTTGAAGGTAAGTACATCTGGGATAAGGCAGGAGTATTTAGGGCAGCTACAGGCAAGGTTGAATGGGCTCCATGGTGGACAGGAGGCTAAGGTAAACCCTATTTTTAATCTTTAAAAGAGTTTAACTAATAACCTTCTACCCCATATCTACTCTGAGAATACACTAAACTAGGTGTTAGGAATGGTGAGTAAGAGCGAGGAGTTCATACTTGAGACACGTAACCTTACTAAGAGATTTGGAGGCTTAGTAGCTGTTAATAACGTTAATATAAGGGTGAGAAGGAAGACCCTAACACTACTCATAGGGCCTAATGGTGCTGGAAAAACAACATTCGTTAATGTCTGTACTGGTGTGTTAAAGCCTGATGGTGGTAAGGTTTACTTCGATGGTGAGGACATAACTGGATGGCCTCCACACAAGATATATAGGGCAGGATTTGTTAGAACATTTCAAATACCTCAACCCTTCCTATCATTAACAGTGCTTGAGAACGTATTAGTTGCGTTAGGTAGTAGAGGTGAAAACCCCATCTTTGCACCACTTAAGAGAACCTGGATTAAAGAGGAGGAAGACAAGATTAGAAGAGCTTTCGAGATATTGAGAAGAGTAGGTCTTGATAAGTATTGGGATTGGCAAGCATTTAAGTTAGGTGGTGGTCAATTAAAGATGCTTGAAGTTGCTAGGGCCCTAGCCACTGGTGCTAAGTTAATAGCTCTAGATGAACCTATAGGAGGTACTGACCCTGCTTATGCTAGTGAAATATTTAAGTACATAAGGAGTTTAAGGGATGTATGGGATGTAACCTTCTTAGTCATAGAGCATAGGATAGATATAGCATTACCATTTGCTGACTACGTCTACGTAATGGATAGGGGTAGAGTTATTTCTGAGGGACCACCTAAGGTAGTGGAGAACGATCCTAAGGTAATAGAGGTCTACATAGGTAGATAGCCATGGTTATGCTCCAAACGGTAAATTTGTATTCAGGCTATGGCAAGCTTAAGGTATTATTCGACATAAACTTTAGAGCTAAGGAAAGAGAGATAACAGTTATTGTAGGACCTAATGGAGCTGGTAAGACAACACTACTTAACAGTATATGTGGTTTAGCAACGATACATAGTGGGAAGGTAATATTTGAAGGTAGAGAGATAACAGGTACGCCAACACATAAGGTTGCTAAAATGGGTGTTGCTTACCTACCTCAGCTAGGTAATGTCTTTTCAGACTTAACTGTTGAGGAGAATTTAAGGATAGCTGGATACCTCTTAGAAGAGAAAGAACTTAAGGACAGAATAGATGAGGTTTTAGATCTATTCCCTAAGCTTAGAGCATTCCTCAAGAGGAAGGCAGGTACCTTAAGTGGTGGAGAGAGACGGATGTTAGCGATAGCTATGGCCCTAATAAGGAAGCCTAAGATATTACTTCTCGATGAGATGACTACAGACCTGGCACCCATACTCGTTAAGAGGGTACTTGAGAAAGTTGTAGAGCTTAGAGATAGACTTGGATTAACAATAGTGCTAGTAGAACAGCATGCCAAGAGAGCATTAGAAATAGGTGATTGGGCTTATTTACTAGTTAGTGGTACCATGAGATTTGAAGGCAGACCTGATGAACTCTTGGAGCACCCGCAGTTCGCTAAACTATACTTAGGTATCGTTAAGTAACTATTTCTTAATAAGAAGTCATGTCTGCTCTTCACCCTTAACCTTGGTACCTAATATAATACCTGAGACTTCACGATCACTAACTACGTGAGTTACCTTGATTTCAACTATGTCTCCTATATTTAGATCATGTCCTTTACATAAAGCCTTAATAACTGGGCCATGAGGTAGGGTATAGGCAACATATAATTCATTATCTGGTCTTGAAGCAATTACTGCCTTAACATACTTACCTACTAAAACTTTCTTCAATTCCATATTAATCTTCTTAACAGTGAAGTATAGTTTCTTAGCAGTTGGGGACTTAACAGCTGGAGGGGGCTTGGGATATCCTTCAAATGCAGTGTTCTTTAATGGTGTAAACCTATATAGTATGATCTTCTCTATTCCCATGTTAGCAAGTTCCTTAGCTACTTTAATAGTGTTTCTAATAGTTGCTTTACTTTCACCAGGAAGTCCATGTATTAGGTAGATATAAGGTCTTAAACCGGCGTTTACGAGGAGTTTGACAGCCTTAATAACTTCTTCAACGCTTGATGGTCTACCTAAGGCCTTATGATGCCAGGGATCACCTGATTCAAGACCAATGTTAACTGGTGTATCCTTTAAGTATTTACTTAGGATCTCAACTACCTCCTCATTAACTAGGTTAGGCTTTATATTCTCTATCATGATGTAAGCACTACCTTCGACGACCTCCCTTAATGACGTTAATGACTTAAGAAGTTCTTCTATGGCTTTTAAATTTGGAGGTGGATTTCTAGGATCAGTTAATGGTTTAGGACTAACTAACCAGTCTCTACCGTAGTCTAGAAAGTCAGGTGCACTAAGTACTATCCTGGTAACTCCTATTCTCAATAGCTCCTTAACTTCATTAACTATCTTACTCGTAGGTCTCGATCGTGCAGGACCGAAGAGTGCTGGGACGGAGCAATAACCACAACCTGGTGGAATGTTTATAGGGCATTCATGCCTACGATCTAAAGGTCCCTTACGGCATATGTCACATAGGATGCATTTCCTACCATCAGCTAAGGGAATTAATGGTCTGTAAAAGTTACTACAACCTCTTACAACCTCAACGTAAACTCTAGCGGCCCTCCATAGAGGATACCTTATCACCGCTTTAACTGAGGGATTAAAATCCCATAACGGAGGATGCTTAGCATACGGTGGTCCCGGATTTCTTACAATACCCTTCTTACCTCTATGTATGAGATTAGGTACCTCTTCTACGTCACCTCCATACCTTAAGTAATTAATGAATTTAGGTATGGAGAGCTCACCTTCACCCCAAATTACGTAGTCAACACCATTCTTGATTAACTTCTCATACTCAACGAATATGGGTCCACCAACAACTACAGGACTACCTCTCCAATTCCTTATAGCCCTAATAACTGAGGGAACATCGGAGCTCATTGCTGAGATCATTAGTAGGTCATAGTCAGAAGACCTAACATTACCCTTAATAAGTTCTTCACACATGTAAAGTTCTGGCTCGCAACCTAATGATTCAAGAATTCCAATAACTAATCTTGGTCCAATACCTATGGCATCAAGTGTAGCTAGTCTCCTACCCCTGCTCCCCCTACCGTGGCAATCAATAACGGCTATCTTCACATGGGATGAAGTATTTCTAAATTAATAATTATTCATGCCTCTTATCCAAGACATCTCTAAGTCTCCCCTCAAGCTCTCTTACACTAGCACTTATGTTGGAGTAGTCGATATCGGTTAGTATGGTGTCATTGCTTAACAGCTTAGCATTCCTTAAGGAGTTTATTAACTCCTCCATAAACACACCTGATTCACGAATCTTTACATAGTTACCAGCCTTCCTAGGATCTCCAAACCATTTAGGTGAGGAATTAGTTTCCCTTATACCACATGAAGGGCTACCCGCTACACCAAGTATTAGTACCAACTTATAATCATTCCTTAAATACTCCCTTACATAATCCACAATCATCCTTGATAATCTCCTACAGAGTCTCTTAAACCCGGTACTTGAATACTGTTCCTTAACCTGCCAAAACCTCCTTAACCCAGAATGTAAGGTTTCAGGACACGGTAGTTGTATTATACCTATACCATACCTTTCAAGTACGTCTACAACCTCCTTAACCATAGCTTGCCTCCTTGCCAGACCTGGGACTATACTATTCTGATTTAGAATGCAATGAGCTACTAAAGCAATTTTACCTGATCTTACATCACCGTACTTAGACATCCTTAAGCACCTTCCTAACCTCGGGAAAGTGTTTTATTAGGTCATTTAAGCTCTTAGGTAAGTACCTAGCACCATGACCTAAGCATGCGTAGGCTCCCATAGCATTACCAACTAAGGCGGCACTAACGTAGTCTAGACCCTTAAGTATAGCATATATAACCCCCGCATTAAAGGCGTCACCGGCACCAGTACTATCTATGGCCTTAATCTTGAATGCATTAATGTGTTGTCGCTCACCCTTAGATGATACAATAGAGCCCTTAGGTCCTAGTTTAAGAAATATGGCCTTAGGTTTTAATAGCTCATCTAGATAGTTAATTGAGTCATTTAAGTCATTAGTACCACTTAAGTACGTTATTTCATCTTTATTCAAGATAACGTAATCGACTAAACCCCTAAACTCCTTAACTAATGACTTCTTCTGAGTTGCTATACCTTCCAAATCAATACTCACACTTAACCCTCTAGCCTTAGCTTTATGAGCTAGATTTAAGAGGAGTTGACCACCGTCATCATTTAAGGACATATAGCCTGATAAGTGGATATGGTTGAATCCCTCAAGGGCTTTGCTTATTTCGTGGTCGCTTAAATTCACCTTAGCATTAGCACCTCTAAAGCCTATAATAGATCTTGCACCACTAGGTACTACGAATATTACCATGATGCCTGTAGGTACGTTAATGCGCTTAATGAATGCTAAGTCAACACCTTCGTTCTTGAGCTCATCTACTACCTGATTACCGAATATGTCAGCGCCAACAGCACCTAGTAATCTGACCTTGAGACCTAACCTACTTAAGGCTACAGCTATGTTTCCACCAACTCCTCCATGTCTAATCCTTAGCTCTTTAGCTGAAACAGCTATATCTGCTGTAGGTATGAAGTCAACTCTAAGTAGTAGGTCGACGTTTAAGTCCCCAAATACAACAACCTTCATCCTATATACCACCATACTTCCTCCTAATCTCCTTAACAACACTCATTAGCTTCTTAACTCTTTCTGGATCCACGGGATTCTGGGTTATTCCATGGACCTTAAAGTACGTACCTACTATAGCTCCATCAGCATATCTAAGTAACTTCTCAGCATTCTCAGGATTTAAGCCACTACCTACTATCACTGGTGCGTGGGGCACACTCTCCTTCACTATCTTAACATCTTCAGGACTAGGTGGTAGTCCCGTCATTGTACCAGTAACTATTAATGCATCAGCTAGGTAGAAATCACTCCATATAGCGTGAGTCCTTAGGTCTATCCCAGGAAATATTACTGAGTGCTTCTTAACTATGTCAGCAAAGAACTTTATGTCTTCAGCATATAATAGCTTCCTAAGCCTCATGAGATCAGCTGCATTACCGTGATCAAATTCACCCGTATCCCATACGGCAGCACCTGTGTATAGACATACCCTAATGAACTTAGCCCCTACTGCTTTAGCTATGCCTAAAGCTACCCTACCACCATTATGTATAACCGTAATTCCAACAGGTACGTTAACCTCCTTAACGACAGCCCTAGCAGCTACTGCATGAGCTGCTATCTCTTCTGGCGGTATCCTTGGAGCTCCCGAGTAATAAGGTAAGTCCCACATATTCTCTACTATTAGCCCATCAACACCACCCTCAACTAGCGCCTTCGCATCCCTTAAGGCATTCTCGATAATTACGTCCATATCCCAACCTTCATATGCTGGGGAACCGGGTAGGGGCATTAAGTGAACCATACCTATAATGGGTTTATCGACACCGAAGAGCTCTTTAAGATCCCTTAATCTCTTACCATAGAATCTTCTTGCCCATTCAGGGATTAACTTATCTAGTCCTACATTCAAGAGAACCCTCTACTACGTCGTGTTAGAGTTTTTAAGTAACGTGGTCTTAGTGATGCGGGCCTCTCATCACTTATCAGGCGCCGAGTCGTTACAGCATCTATGGAAATATTAGCTTAGCTAGATTAAATACCTCATCCCTTAAAGTCCGCCATGATTACTTAACGTAGCAGAAATACCAGTCAATACATTCATACTTCTCACTCCTTAACCTTTCCTCAACCTCCTTAGAACTTGAAGGTGTATGTGCTAAAACCTTATCTCCAGGTTTCCATTCTGCAGGTATTAGAACCTTATGCTCCTTGGCATATTTTAGGGCATCAATAACCCTCAATATCTCCTTAATACTCCTACCTATCTCGTTGGGATAGTATGAAATGAACCTTATTATTCCCTTATCATCAACCAATATCGTAGCCCTTATAGCACCTAATTCATACTCCTTTGGATGATACATGTTGAACATCGTTGAGATGCTCATATCATAATCAGCAACTATTGGAAATGGTATTTCTATGTTGAACTTTTCCTTTATAGACCTAATCCAAGCTAACTGACTTTCAATAGATCCAACACTAAGACCTAATAGGAAGACACCCCTCCTACTAAACTCCTCATACATTTTAGCAAATTCTATGAATTCTGAAGTACATACTGGTGTAAATGGTGCTGGATGACTAAAAATTAAAACCCATAACCCCTTCCTCAATATATCGTATAATCTGATTACACCTTGGGTCGTCGTGAATACCAGATTAGGAACTCTCTCACCTAGTCTAGGTATGAACTTCTTCTCACTCATATCTCATAATTTTACTAAATATTAATTCCTTATAAAATTTCTAGTGGTTTGATAGTCTGTATTAAAAATTTAAAAAGTTGAATATATCATATTAGGAATCTCTCAAAGGGGAATTTAATTCCGAACTTACTTCTAGCTCTATTAAGTATGTTTTGAGCGGCTTTCTCAGCTTCCTCCTTAATCT
>CAZUAD010000006.1:3341-4173 GCA_964618155.1 uncultured Desulfurococcaceae archaeon | reverse complement strand
CCTATTCCTCATCAGGATAACACCATTAACAATGACTGTATCAACATCTTGAGCATTAGCACAATAAACTATGGATCCGAGGGGGTCATGTACGGGTTCTACGTGAGGTCCTTCTAATCTTATCACAGTTATGTCTGCTTTCTTACCTACCTCTATGGACCCTATCTTATCCTCCAATCCTAAAGCCCTAGCACCTCCCATGGTGGCCATTTCAAGAGCGTCCCAAGCCGTTATTATTGAGGGGTGGGATTTGGCTGCCCTATGTAGTAAGACAGCAAATCGCATGGCCTCAATCATGTCCTGGTTATTATTACTTCCAGGACCGTCAGTACCTAAAGCAACGTTAATTCCAGCATTTAGGTACTCAGGTATTGGGGCTATACCCGATCCTAGGTACATGTTACTTTCAGGATTATGAATTACGTGCGCTCCTGACTTTGCTAAATAAGCTATCTCCTCAGGTAAGACGTTGACTGCATGAACTGCATGATACCTCTTACTAAGGATGCCTAACTCGTAAAGTAACGTTACATCAGTCTTTCCATGGAGTTGCTTAACAAGTTCTTGATCCCTCTTAGACTCTGCTGTATGTGTATGATATATTATGTTGTAACGATCGGATAGTTCCTTAGCCTTCAGCAATAACTCCTTACTAGCATTATATGGGTGCATTGGAGCTACAGCTATCATAAGCATTCCATCGTCAATGCCATGATACTTCTTAACTAAGTATTCAACATGCCTAAGAGCATCTTCAGGCTTCTCCTTTAACTCGTCAAGTAATACATTAAGTTCGTAAATACCCCTAGCAAGCACAGCTCTAATCTTGAGC
>CAZUAD010000006.1:0-3294 GCA_964618155.1 uncultured Desulfurococcaceae archaeon | reverse complement strand
ATGACCTCTTCATGTCCTCGAGGTCCATAGTTATTCTCTATAAGCGTAGTTACACCTGACTTAATGTTCTCAATTATCCCCCACTTGGCTGCTACGTAGAAATCCTGACTTGTAAATGAGGCCAATGTTGGATGTATGGATGTTCTTAACCAGCTAACTAACTCCATGTCAATACCTATGTTCCTCAGTATAGACTGAAATAGGTGGGTATGTGCGTTAATTAATCCTGGTATTATGACGTGCTTATATGCCCTTATGACTTCATCTGAATGGTACTTTCTCCTAGCTTCATCTCTCTTACCGACGAATACAATCCTGTCATCCTCTATAACAACAGCACCATCTCTAATTATCTTGCCTTTAGGTCTTACCGGAATTACGTAACCACCTTCAATGATTAAAGTACCCATGAAGTTCAGCCCAAGTCATATATAAATGTAACGTAAAAATATGTGATCTATCGTTTAATGGTTACGTTAAGTCCTTTAGCGCTTTAGAAATCCGCTTAACACCCTCAACAATTCGTTCTTCGTCCTCAAAAGCTATACTTAGTCTTAGTGTATCCCGTACCTCCCTCTTAAGGAAGAATACATGACCTGGGACGAAGCCAACACCTTCCTTAAGTGATCTCCAAAACAGCTTTTCAGTATCAACACCAGGTATTCTAATCAGTAAATACATACCATAAGCATCATCATTCCATAAGGCTCTATCACTTAAGTACTCAGTTAATGAATCCTTCAGTGCTTTTAACCTAGATTCAAATATCTTGCTTAGGTGGCTGATCCTCTTAAATAGGACTCCCTTTTTGATCATGATTAAGACTACGTACATCGCTAAGGTACTTAGAGGTAGGTTTAGGAAGCTTGCTTCAGCGAAGAACTCTGTTAACTCCTTAGGTATTAGGGCATAGGCTAATCTTAGGCTAGGTGTTAATATCTTACTTAATGATGACAGATATATACATCTAATGCCGTACTTAACACACTTATTTATGATTGGCTCATAATTTGTCCTAAATATTGACCTATAGGTATCATCCTCTACCATCACTATGTTCCTATCCTTCATATGCCTAATTATATCATTCCTGGTATGTTCATCGTAAGTAACTCCTGTAGGGTTTTGCGAGGTTGGAATGGTGTAGAATACCTTAGCATTACTACATACTCTATCAATGTTCTTAAGATTTAGCTTTGAGTAATTACTTCCTTCATCTAATGGTAAGGTATCTATGTAGTTAGTATAGAACTTAAGCGGCATTATCGCCTCAATGTAGGTTGGTTCCTCAACAATTACGCAGTCGTTTTCATCAAGTAATACCTTACCTATTAAGTCTATGATGTGAAGTGCTCCAGCCCCTATTATCAAGTCGTAGCCTTCAACATTAACTCCTAACTCCTTAGCAAATGTTTTCAGTTCGTGTCTTAACTCCTTAATACCTAAAGGTGGTGGGTATGTGAAGGCTTCATTACTACAGCTATCCACGACCTCTCTTACAGCATCACTTAATTCCTTAAGAGGCATTAATGAAGTACTAGGTGATCCTGTAGCTAAATTTATGATGCCCTTATGCCTAAATACCTCATCAACATATACATCAAGGGGTGAGTAAGTTACCCTACTACGTAATCTCTTAGAGACGAGCTCTTTTAAGGAGGTCATAATCCCTCCTTAAGCCCCTCGTACTCTTCATACCATACGGAGTAGTTGATAACTAATTTACTGCTAGCCTCATCGAGTAACCTCCAGTCTTCGTAGCTTAAACGCCAACCAGTAGCTCCAGCATTATCCTCAACCTGCTCAGGCTTCTTAGCTCCAGGAATTGGAATTACTACAGGACTTGACATTATTAACCAATTCAACGCTATTTGAGATGGTGTTTTACAGTATTTTTCACTCAACTCTTTAATTAAATTAACCACACTCCATATATTGGTAAAGTTTTTCACATGAAATATTGGATCCCCTGCTCTAACATCTTGGAACCTAGGTAAGTTATTTGGTGTGTACTTACCAGTTAATGCACCCTTAGCTAAGGGACTCCAAGCCATTACGGATATGTTATTTCTTTCAGCATAAGGTATCGACTCCTTTTCAGCCCATCTCTCAATCAAGTTATATCTAATCTGTAGTACAACTACATCCTCCCTAGCTAGGCAACTCCTGAACGACTCAACAAGCTCTACAGGGAAGTCACTTAACCCTAAATACCTAACCTTACCTAGCCTTACCAACCTCTCCATACTTCTCGCATACTCACATGTAGGGTAGTTATGCCAGCATGGAGGCCAATGAGCTAGGAGTAAGTCTACGTAATCTGTCCTTAGGAGACTTAGAGACTTACTTACGGATCTAGGGATATCGTAGGGATTAAGGAACTCACCAGGTATTTTAGTGCTAATGACTACCTCATCTCTCTTAATGCCATACTCCCTCAGAGCTCTACCAAGAAAGTCCTCACTCATACCTAAGCCGTAAACCATAGCAGTATCAAAGAAGTTAATACCTAAGTCTAGAGCCTTAAACACTATACTCTTAGCTAAGGAATAATCAGTAACACCCCAAGCCTCACTAAACTGCCAAACACCTAACCCTATCCTCGATACCTTAACATCAGTTTTACCTAATTTAACATACTCCAAAACTCAATTACCCCGAAGCCCCTACTACCTACAATATATTAAAGATTTCGATGTGATAATTAGCCTAGATGATAACTTAAAGATTAAGACAAGAATGATTTGAGGTTAAATTCAATAAGTTACTATGCCCTTAATTCTTAAATTGATATTAATTCATGTAATTAAGCGCTAACCCTTTACTAACTTAGCTAGTCTAGGCCATGCAAGGAGAATAGCCAGTTTATTCAAGTTATTGATTCGGAAACATCTAGTAGACTAGTAAAAACATATTGGAGTGAATACTAATAGGATAGACAGGGTGTTTGAAGTGTCTAGGGTAATTAAAGCTAGGTATGAGAAGGGTGTGCTGAAGCTCTTAGAGCCCTTGCAGCTCCGGGAGGGGGAGGAGGTTCTAGTCAGAATCGAAAGACCTGAGGATAGGAGGAAGATAGTTGAAGAGTTCTATGGGAAGTGTGGCCCTGCACCAAAAGAGCTGCTTGACGAGTTCATGCTAGAGGCTGAAGCTCAGTGATACTTTTGGATACTAATGCCGTAGTATACTACCTTCACCGTGTTGAACCTTACGCTTCTAAGGTAAAAGAGATACTAGTTGAGAGAGAAGACCTTGCAGTAACCCTTAGAATTGTTGACGAAGTAGTCTTCACGCTCA
>CAZUAD010000005.1:17919-34922 GCA_964618155.1 uncultured Desulfurococcaceae archaeon | reverse complement strand
GCTAAATGGTATATAAAAAGTATAAGGGAGGGCGATGTAGTTATCGCTGTAAGTCAGTCAGGTGAGACCATAGACACTTTGCTAGCTGTAAGAGAAGCGAAGAACAGGGGTGCATTAGTTATTGCCCTTTCTAATGTCATAGATTCTGCTATACCTAGGGAATCCGACTTGAGCATATATACGAGAGCTGGTCCCGAAATAGGAGTTGCAGCTACAAAAACATTCACAACACAAGTAGCAACTCTTACTTACCTCTCAATTAAGTTAGGTGAAGTTAGGGGAACTTTGAAGAGGGGCTTAATTGATGAAATGCTATCAGACTTAAGGAAGATTCCTGAAGTAGTTTCTAACGTGATTACATATCATGAAGCACGAACTAGGGCGTTGGCTAAGAGACTTTCAAAAAAGCAGTCAGCATATTACCTTGGGAGAGGCTTTGGTCTTCCAGTCTCGATGGAGGGTGCTCTAAAGCTTAAGGAAGTTGCTTACTTGCATGCTGAAGCTTATCCTGCAGGTGAATCTAAGCACGGACCCATAGCATTAGTTGAGGAGGACTTTCCAGTTTTCTTTACCGTACTAGGGAAGATAGATGAGGAGCTCTTAAAGAGTAATGTTGAGGAAATGAAGGCTAGATATGCTTGGACTATAGGTGTTGTTCCTAAAAGCAGTGAGGAGATCATAAGGTTATTAAGAGATCCAATAAAGATGCCTGTAATTAACCCATATATAGCTCCAATAGCATACATAGTACCTTACCAGCTAATAGCTTACTACACAGCAATAACAAGAGGCTACGATCCTGATAAACCAAGAAACCTCGCTAAAACCGTTACGGTTGTTTAATGTTGTGATAACATGAAGGCTGTAGTTCTAGCTGGAGGTGCTGGAAGAGGTTTAAGTGCTATAACTGGTGGTAAGCCTAAAACCTTAATACCAATAGCAGGTAAGAAGGTCATAGAGTATGTTATCGAGTGCCTCATAAGAAATAGCATAAACGATATCGTACTTGTAACAGATAAGCCTCATGAATTTGAAGATGTGACAGTAAAGTATGGAGGTTTGGTGAGATTTGAGGTAAGGAAGCAAGAAGGCCAGGAAGTTATCGGAGCTATACTAACAGCTAAGGATGAACTAAGTAAGGGATCAATCTTATTTTATGGTGATACGTTAGTTGATTGTGATGCTGTAAAAATGATTATTGACACATTTAATCAATTTAAAGATCCTACATTAATGGTCGTTCCTGAGGAAGATGTTACCTTATACGGTGCTATTAAGGTATTACCTAACGGTTTCGTCGGCGAGATGATAGAAAAACCTAAAGAACCTATTGAAGGGTACTACGCTTATGGTGGTTTAGCTATATTATGTAAGGACATGTTAGAGTTAATTGAAAGCTATAATTCATTTGATAAAGCAGTAAATGAATTCATAAATAAAGGAGGTAAGGTGAGGGCAGCTATATGGAGTGGTTCCTGGATCGATATAGGATATCCTTGGAATATTCTGGAGGCCATATACTTCGCCTTAAATAAGCTTAATAGAAGCTATATATCATCTAAAGCTTCAATATCAAGTAAGGCAGTAATTGAGGGTCCAGTGATAATTGAGGATGATGCCTTCATAGACCATAATGTAATCATAAAAGGACCTGCATATATAGGTAGGAATACATTTATAGGTGCATATTCATTCATTAGACCATATACAGCATTAGAATCCGATGTTAATGTGAGTTCCTATGTTGAGGTTGTTTGGTCGTCGATACAGCCTTACGTAACTATTGGTAGGATGTCATTTTTAGGGTACAGCGTAGTAGGTTCTAATTCCGTTATCGAGCCGAATGTACTTACAAAGCTTATAGTAGATCCTGAGAAAGCAGGTATTAAAGCTATAAGGGAGTTTAAGAGGAGAAGAGAGTACTTTAAGATTGGAGCTTTCATCAGCCATAATATGAGGGTAAAAGCTTATTCAGTACTAGAGCCAGGTACTTTAATTTCCTCATAGCTTTTCAAGTATTTCAATACTTTAATAAGTGATATAACTATATCACCACTTATATTGAAACCAATCGATGCGAGAAGTCTTTCAGCTTCCTTTTCACCAGCTACCTTATAATCCCTAAAAAGTTCACCTAATTCCCAAGGAAATAGTATCCATTTATTTGTCTTTATAATATAGTAATCTGGGTTTATTATAGATCTAGGCTTTACGAAGAGGGCGGCCGATTTAACTTTCTTAGCACCTCTAAGTCTTACCTGCTGTGAAACTATTTCAAGAGTCCTACCTGAGTCTACGACATCGTCCACTATTAAAACGTTTTTATCTCTTACCTCCATTATTAATGGTTGCGTTATAATGGGTCTTTCAGCTCGCTCTCCTATGCTTTTATAAAATTTAACCTCAACAACGCCGAGGTCGTCAATGTCAAGGGCATCAGCTACTATTCTAGCTATTATGAACCCTCCCCTCAAAATGCCTATAAGAATATCTGGAAAGTAACCACTTTTAACGACCTTCTCAGCGAGCATTAATGATAATTTATGAACTTCATCCCACGTTACAGGTAAAAATTCCAACTAACCTCCCTTCACATAATGTGTTAGCTCTAGGAAATATAAAGTATTTACTCTTAATACCCTACGGGTTTAAAGTAGGTGGTAGCATGAGAGGTAAACCTTCATTAACGCCTATGTTAGCTTCTGGAGTAAATTCTTTAGCCATAGTTGGTGCTAGTCCTATTGAGGGTAAGGTTGGTTATGTGATTCTAAAAAATGTAATCGATTCTGGATTTAAAGGTAAAATATATCCAGTTAATCCTAAACATAACAAAATCTTAGGAATAAAGTCATGGCCTCGACTCTCAGACCTACCTGAAGTCCCTGATTTAGTCGTAATTGCCATACCACCACCTTACGTTCCTGAAGTTCTTAATGAGGCAGGCTCATTGGGCGTTAAGTTAGCTGTAATTATTACTGCAGGATTTCGTGAGGTAGGTAATGTCAAGTTGGAGGAGGAACTCTATAAGATATCAGCAAAATACTCAATGAGGATTTTAGGCCCAAATTCAGCTGGAATAACACTTTCTAAGTACGATGTTCATGCTAGTATAGAAGTCTTACCTGCTAAAGGTAAAGTAGGGCTTGTAATGCAGAGTGGCGCTTTAGGCGGTGTAGTTATTGATAGGCTAAGAAAACTTTCATCAGGTATTTCATTCTTCTTTAGTCTAGGTAACATGCTAGATATAGACTTTGTAGATGCACTTGAATATGCTATGAACGATGAGGAAACAGAGTCCTTAATAGCTTACGTTGAATGGCTAAGGAGAGGTAGGGAATTTATTAGATTGGCTAAGAGGTTCACTAGAGAGAAACCTCTATGTATCATTAAAGGGGGATGGGGGGCAAGAAGTACTGAAGCCGTAAGGTCTCATACGGGTGGTTTAGCGACTAATTACTCGATATTTAAAGCTGTATGTAAGCAAGTAAGAGCTTTTCTAGCTAATGACTTAGATGAGCTTGTAGAGGTATGTGAGGTTTTAAGACGTATTAAGAAATTACGTGGTAATAGAGTATTGATAGTCACGAATTCTGGAGGTTTAGGTGTAATTACTGCTTCACATTTAGAAAGTGTAGGTATTGATTTAAAACCCATAAGTAGCAACCTTAGCTCAAAATTAGCTTCACAAGCTAATAAGAAGTTCACTGGACGTAATCCTATAGATTTTGGAGGTGATGCAACAATAAATCAGGTACTTTCATCACTTCACATTAGGGAACTTGAGGATTACTACGATGTAGTAGTGATAGTCTATGTACCAACAGCGGCAGAAGGTGTTAATGCTATATGTAAGGGTATCAAGGAAAATGTTAAGGACGTTAACTTACCTATAGTAATGTACTTTGATGGCTTTGGTAAAGATGATGTTATGATGTGTGCTTCAAGATACGCACCTGTAGTGAGTTCAGCAGGGAATCTAGCATTAGCCTTCAAAGAGTTAATGAAGAGGAGGTCGTAATAGGGTTTAACTTTATATGTCTAAGCATCACGACTTAGGTGAGAGCATGAATAGTGGGTCTGAATTTATAGAGGTTTATGAACCTATAAACCCTTTAAAAGCTAAAGAAGGTATTAAACTAGCCTTAATGGGTAATGAGGCCATAGCTAGAGGTGCTATCGAAGGTGGTGTTTATGTGGTTACAGGGTATCCAGGAACACCATCATCTGAAGTACTTATGACAATTCAAGAATTTGGTAAGGATTTAGACATGTACGCAGAGTGGGCAGTCAACGAGAGAGTGGCGTTTGAGATAGCATATGGTGCATCAATAGGAGGGGCTAGATCCCTAGTTACAATGAAGGCTCCAGGCATAAATGTTGCTTCAGACCCAGTACTCTCTTCAGCTTATGGAGGTGTTGATGGAGGGCTACTCATCTTAGTAGCTGATGATCCAGGTCCTCACACTACACAAACAGAGCAAGATAGTAGGTGGTTTGCACTTCTCTCTAAGTTACCCATGATAACACCTTCCAGTCCGCAAGAAGCAAAGGACTTCACCGTAATCGGTTTAGACTTAAGTGAAGATCTTAATTTACCTGTCATATTAAGAACGACAACGAGAGTAAATCATACAGTAGGTGACGTTATATTAGGTCCTATAAGAAAGCCTAAGAAATATGTGAAGATCGTTAGAGACCCAGAAAGGTTTGTACGTGCCGGCATGAAATGGAATCTAAAGAGGCATAAGTGGCTTAATGAAAGACTGAAGAAAGTTGAGCAATTATCATTTAGGTATAAATTAAATAAAGTTTTAGGTGATGGTAGCACTTGTATCATAACTGAAGGTTCAGCTTATAACTATGTTATCGAATCATTAGAAAGGTTAAAGTTAAGTAGTAAGGTTAAAGTAATTAAGTTAGGCTTAATTCATCCGATACCTAAAGACTTCCTAAGCAAGGAATTAATTACCTGTGAAAAAGTTGTCATTATTGAGGAGTTGGATCCCTTCATAGAGCATATGATAAAGAATGTACTATATGACCTAGATCTAAGGATTAAGGTTTATGGCAAACAAGAAGGCATCCTACCTCTTGAAGGTGAGTTGAATACTTCATTAGTGCTTAAGGCAATAGCTAAAGCTACGGGTGTAGAAATAAAATATCTTATAAGAGAAAAGGCTTACGACGTACCTCCTAGGCCACCACCTCTTTGTCCTTCATGTCCTCATAGAAGCACGTACTTAGCTATAATATTCGGTATAGCTAGAGCAGGTTTTAAAAGGGATGAAGTTCCCATCTTTGGTGATATAGGGTGCTATGCCTTAAGTGTTTACCCGCCGTTGAACGCTATATGGACTGAGCATAGTATGGGTGCGAGTATCTCCATGGCTATGGGACTCAAAGTAAGTGGTTATGACAAGCCAGTTGTGGCTACGATAGGAGACTCTACTTTTTATCATGCAGGAATACAACCTCTCATAGAAGCCGTTCATAAACGTATTAACATGTTAGTAGTGATTCTTGATAATTCAGTTGTTGCAATGACAGGGCATCAGTCAACACCGGCTTGGAGTAAGACAGAGACAGGAAGGAGTTCAAGGAGCATCAGTATAGAAAATATAGTTAGAAGTATAGGAGTGGATAATTTGGCTATCATAGATTCCTATGACATAGATACATTAATTAACAAAGTAACTGAATTCCTTAAGAAACCTGGTGTTAACGTCATAATAGCTAAACATCCATGTGCATTAATGGAGGCTAGATTAAAAGGAGTCGCTAAGAAGTATAAAGTAATCCCAGAGAAATGTACTAGTTGCATGGCATGTATTAGGGTAACTGGTTGCCCTGCTTTATACGTTGATGACGATGGTAAAATAAAGATAATGATTGAAGACTGCTTAGGTTGTGGTTTATGTGCTAAGTATTGTCCCTATAATGCCATAGTTGAGGTGAAGTGATATGAACGTAGTTAATATATTGATAGCGTCAGTAGGTGGACAAGGAGGTCTGACTTTATCAAGGGTTTTGGCTACAGCTTCAGTTCTCGAAGGTTATTCTGTAAGAACAGGCGAAACCTTAGGTATGGCTCAAAGATTTGGCTCCGTAATTAGCTTCGTTAGGGTAGGTAAAGAAGTTCACGCGCCAATATTCGGTTTAGGTGAAGCAGACTTTATATTAGGGTTAGAGCTCATAGAGGTCTTAAGAAATATAATGTACCTGAAGAGTGATGGAATCTTAATAACAGCTGATGAGATTAAACAACCAATTAGCTCAAGTTTAGGGTTAGCTAAAAGATTAAGTAGAAATGTTATTATTGATAAAATAAAGAGTGATGTGAGAAATTTCATAATAATTCCTGCAAGGGAATTAGCATTAAAGGCTGGCAGTATTAGAGCTCTAAATATGGTGATTTTAGGTGCTTTTAACGCTATAGCTAATTTACTATCAGAAGAGAGTATGTTGAAGGCCATAAGAACAATATTGTCAGGCAAGAAGGGATTAATATCAATTAAAGCTTACAAGTACGGCTATGAATATGTAAAGAGTATGACTAAACATGAATAAACCAGTAGCTTTTAGGCCAGGTAATTATTACGTCAGTCTTAGCCTTACGGGTTATTATTGTGAGCTCCTATGTCCCTTATGTAAAGGTACCTTTCTTAAAAGTATGATTAGCGCTCCAACTACTCAGAGTCTATATAACATAGTGAAAAGCCTTTACAATAAAGGTGCGAGAGGGTTCTTACTTAGTGGAGGATTTAATAGGGAAGGTTATTTAATGATTAGTAAAGAACATCTTAAGGTTGTGAAGAAGTTAAAAAAGGATTTAGAGGTAGTATTCTCAATACATCTCGGATTAGCTCCTAGAGATTTACTTGAAGAAGTATGGAGTTCAGGTATAGACTTCATTGATTTTGAAGTACCTCCTAGTGATCTTTATGTTAAGTTAGCTAAGAACCTTCCTGACCATAGAGTATCGGATTACGTGAAGTTTGCAGAGTATGCATTAACCCTTGATAAAAACTTCTTAGTACCTCACCTAATAATAGACTCTAAGTTAGCAACATTTAATGATGAAGTAAATGTACTTAACCAATTATCAACACTTAACCCACGACTTCTAGTTCTACTTGTAGAAATTAGAAAAGGACCTTGGAATTTGAGTAAAAATAGCTTTGAAAGAGTTAAGAATATCCTTGCGATTTCTAAGAACCTGTTTAGAGAGGTATCTTTAGGTTGCATGCGTAATCCTAAGTTCAAAGTTTATGATGACAAATTCATAGAGCTGGGATTACTTGATAGAATCGCAAATCCTCGTAATGGAACAATTAAGAAGTATGGACTTAGGGTTATAGGCGCATGCTGTAGTATTGAGAGAAAGCATTTTAAGTTATTCCCTATTTTAAACAAATAGTCTTAATAATATTGTTAAGATCTTTCAAACTCCTTATAATGATGATATTACTTACATACTTACGTATTCTACTTAACTCATTAATTGTATCACTCTTAACATAATATACAGGGTATTTCACCACCTTAAATGCAGTTAGATCCCATTCGCTATCACCTACGAACATAAATTTATTTAGAGGTACCTTATGCTGCCTTGATATATCCATTAGTATTACATCCTTTTTTAATGGATTTACTACACCTATACCATTAGGTCTTAGATAGCCCGTCTCATCAAATAATAGTTTATTAGCATACACTATATCTATACCAAGCTCCCTAGCTACCCTTTCTGCTAATACATCAATTCCAGCACTAACTATAGCAGTTAGAATCCCCAAGCTCTTTATGAAGCTTACCACTTCTTGAGCGTAATCTTCAATTTCAACTTTGGAGAAGATGTATTCGATCTCCTTCTTACCTATTTTACCTTTCTTAACCTGAAGTATTGCTTCAAGATCTCTCTTCATCCATTCAATATAGCTTATTTGACCTCTTACGAACATATCTCTATACCTATATTGATGTACTATCTGGGCAGATCCTACTGACTCATGTAAGTACTCCCAGGATGATTTACACTTAACTAAGACGCCATCCATGTCAAAAGCAACGACCCCTAGCTTTTCTTTGCACATCTACTCCTTCCCTCCCTTAAAACCCCCAGTATTATGTTCTTGAGCATATCCCTACGAATACCTAATATTTCAACTCCCTCTAAAATCCTAACCACTAAATTGTCAATTTTCTCATTAATTAAATTGTGACCCCTACTTCTAAGTGTTATTTCGTCTATGAGTTCTTGAGGGAATGCAAAGAAATCACCAGTAATACTTAAGCGCTCTATAATACATCTATCATTAACTAAGAGTTCTACGGATACATACTTTCCCTTAGGTTCCTTATATTCCCTTACCACCCTCATTAGCGTCACCTCATGGTCTTAAGTAAGTCCATTCTCTCGACCTATATTTCCACTTAAGTGAGTTAGCGAGTTCAAGCTCTACCTCCTTCGGTGATGACTCTCTTAACTCAGCTTTTAAGCCTCTTTCAAAGCCTTTAATTAACGCTTTAAGAGCTTCCTCCCTACTGACTTGTTTACCTAAGTACTGCGATATAGTTATAACTCTTTCCTTTATCTCCTTAATACCTTTACTCTTGAGCTTTAATTTAGGTGTTAAAAGCACATTAGCTAGTATATCAATATTTGTATTATACATAAAGGTTCCATGCTGGAGTACTACACCTAGTCTTCTTACCTGTGCTTGACCTGAAAATTTCCTTCCCTTAATAATACCGTCATTTAAAGGCGCAAATTCTGCTGGAGCTCCTAAGATTCTTGCAGCCTCTATAACACCACTACAAAGAAATTTAAACGATTCGACATAATCTCTTGGAACCTTGTCTTCACTTAACACTATTGAATAGGTTATCTCACCATTTGCGTCATGGTATACAGCGCCACCACCACTTAATCTCCTAACGACCTGAATACCATGTTTACTTACGTAATCTAAGTTTACAGATTGACTTAGTGATTGAAAATACCCTATAGTTACAGCTGATGGCTTAAATATGTATAGTCTAAGAGTGTCAGGAATGACGTTAACAGCTCTTAGAATAAGTAAGGCTTCGTCATAAGCCATATTATATGCTGCATCACCCTCATCGATTATTAATCTAAGTCTCACCATAGTCTCGATATCATACTACTCTAGAAGTTAAGACTTTTATTTTAACCTAAACTTTAACAGGGTAGTGAAGTGTATATAAGGGTATCATACGGTACACTCTCGATACTAGGTCTACAGTACTATCCAAGTAATGTAAAACCTAATATAGCATACATAATGCAGTATGATCCTCAAGGATGCTTAGGTAAATGCTCTTTCTGCTCGCAATCGAGATATTATAAAGCTAATAAGGAATTTTTATCAAGGATCGTATGGCCTAAAATGGACTTAAATACTTTCCTAACATACTTAAGTAGATCAAGTATAAGACGCGTATGTCTTCAAACAATAATTAAGAAGAACTTCATAAGAGAAGCTCACATCATAGTTAAAAGCATAAGTGACTTAGGTAAAAGCATCTCATTATCTATTACGCCTATCCCTAAGAAGGAGTTAATAAATTTTAGAAATGAAGGTGTTGACTATCTAGGTGTTGGTTTAGATGCGGCTTCACCGGAGTTACTTGTTAAGTTAAACAAACCTTATGATTGGGATACCTACTGGAGATTTATTGTTAATGGTATTGACGTCTTTGGTGAAAAACACGTCATAATTCATCTCATTGTGGGTTTAGGTGAAGACCTTTATGAACTTTTAAGATTAATTGAGAGGCTTTACGAAATTGGAACACAGGTTTCACTCTTTGCGTTTACGCCTATCAAAAATACGCCATTACAGAATAATCCACCTCCATCCATGAACACTTATAGACTTGTTCAATTAGCTACTGAGCTCATATCTCAAGGCTATAAATTACGCGATTTCCTAATAAGGGAAGGTAATAGGTATTTTATAAGATCAAAATTTGTAAATGATGACATAATTAAAAAGGCGCTCCTAACGAGAGGATGTCCAGGATGTAATAGACCCTATTACAATGAGATTCCAGGCAAGGAACCTTACAATTTCCCTAAAGAATCTTTAATCACCAAGTATAAAGATACTATTAAGAATGAATTAAATAATTTAATTAAGTAAGATATACCTAGAGCTTTAGCAGAGTCTAATCAGCCTAAGAGGCCCATCCAATGTACGATCCAATAAAACTTAGTCAAGTTGTTGAAAAGTACGTACTAAGACGTAAGGATAGTGATGTATTAAGAGCTTATTACAGGTTTAGAAAGGATAGGTGGTATGGGGGTATAGCTACAGGTGATGTTATTGGCTGTAATTTGAGATGTAGGTTTTGTTGGGCTTGGCGGTTTGCCTGGAGTTTAAACCCCCCAAGAAATTCATTTTTAAGTCCTGATGAAGTTATTGAGCGATTACACTTCATAGCAAGTAGGTATAGGCTAAGTCAGGTTAGATTAAGCGGTGGTGAGCCAACATTAGGTATTGAACATACAGTAAAGGTTATTGAAGGTATTATTAGGAAGGGTTTGCATATGGTGCTAGAAACAAATGGTGTACTCCTAGGTTTTAAGCGTGATTACGCAGAACAGATAGCTAGCTTGCACAAGAGAGATATAGAGGTTAGGGTATCAATAAAGGGTTGCTCGCCTAAGGAATTTACCGAAATAACAGGTGCAAAGCCAGGTGCTTGGTATCTGCAGTTAAAGGCGATAGAAAACCTTATAGAGTATGGTTTAAGACCTGGTGATGAAGTCTATCCAGCAATTATGTTAAGCTTTTGTGAGGAGGAAAACTATAAAGCGTTAAAGAATATATTAGCCGATATTGATGAAGAACTAATTAAAAATATTGATGAGGAGTACGTTATTATGTATGATCACGTCAAGGAATTACTTAGGAGGTTTAGATTGAAACCTAAGAAGTATTTCATTCCAGGAAGAATTCCTAAAGAGTTCATATAATTACCTAAGTAGGTAATTCTTTAATACACTTAATCACCTTTGCTTTTATGTCTGAAGGTATTTTCGGGTCCTTAATAGCTTTATCCACGACGTAGGCTATGGTTTGTATGTAGCCGCTTAGCTTACCAAACAGATATATGCTTAGACCTGTTAAGCATAAGGATTTATAGGGGCATTTAAGGCAATTAGCCTTAAACCTTAAACACATAGACTTGTTGGGAACTATAGCTCTCATGAGCGGCTTAAGCCCTAACATCTTAATGAATCTAGCATAATGTACATCTGAAGCTGTAAAATAAGTACCGTAACCTGAAAAGAGAAGGAAGGAATCAACAACCTTAGGCCCTACATACTTAACCTTAAGTAACTCTAATCTTAAACTCCACGGATCTCTCTCTTTGTAGCTATGTAGTTTATTCATGAGCTCCGTTATAACCTCTAATAATTGCCTTAATTGGTAGGATCTTCCAATCCTGGAAATGTCCTTCTCACTAAGTTCTTTTAATTCATCCTTTACGCTAAGGATTCCTTGAACCCACTTAATGACGTTAGTATGGTAATCTGTTCTCCTAGATAAGAATGTAGCTAATATTATTTTCTCTTTATCAGACGAGCTAACTATTAGTCTTAAATCATTAAAGCACTCAATAAGCTTAATGAGCTTCGCCCTAATATTGCTATTTAAGCCGTTGAGCTCATTGATGTGATCTAATGGATCAAACCATAAACCACTCCACTCTAATAAGTTAGATTCATCACAAAAACCTTCACATATTAGGGTATTATCTTCGATCATTATCTTAGTACCTTTACCATGACCTAATATCTTTAACCAAGCATTATGACCTAATCGTTTAAAGAGTGAGGATACAAAACTAGGGTACATGGATAGGTCTAGGTTTATGAGTCTTTCTAAGCTTATAGTCCTTCTCAATTTTTCACCTAAATTATTCACGTATGGGTCCTACATCTGGATATCCTTGTCTTAATCCCTTACCTGCATACCTCCTTAAACCTTCACCTTTTTTCATGAGTAAAATTACTAAATTTTTAGCATGTTTTACTGTTCTATCCTTAGCTATGCTCAATAATTCTTTCTCATTCTTAGCTTCATCCTCATGAACCGTTACATCGATTATATGCTTATTAGTCATTAGCTGTACAATCTGTAGGGCCATACTTGCAACAACATATGATAACTTATCAACTAACTCCTTACCTACCCAACCAAGTGTTATTACTCCTTCACACCCGTATTCCTCGATTAGCTTCTTAGCTGCAACAGGAATGTCTTTAATTCCTGGTACAGTATACCTTATCACGATAGCATTAGGTAGTTCATTCTTTATAACCTCCTCAGCTATCTTACCCATATCTACTCTAGCAAAGGTGGTATCAACAATTCCTATCTTCATTAGATAACCTCCTTTATGAATCTACCATTCTCATATACTAGATCTCCATCAGCATAGACCTTACCTTTACGCATATCCTTAATCATATCCCAATGTATTGAAGACTTATTCTTTCCGCCCGTGCTTGGATAGGCAGCACCTAGTGCTATATGTATTGTGCCTCCTATCTTCTCATCGAAGAGTATTTCCTTAGTGAATCTGTTTATATCATAGTTAAGGCCAAAAGCTACCTCCCCCACCCTCTTTGCACCCTCATCAACTTCTAAAACCTTCCTAAGGAATTCTTCACCTCTCTTCGCATAAGCCTCAACTACAACACCTCTCCTGAAGATAAGCTTAACACCTTCAACCTCAATGCCCCTCCATATGGCAGGATATGTAAATGTTATGTATCCCTCAACACTATCCTCATGTGGTGCCGAGAATACCTCACCACCAGGCATGTTCTTCTTTCCATCATCATTAATCCATACCCTTCCATCAACCTTTAATGTTAGGTCTGTATCTGGTGCTACATACCTTAGCTCAGACACCTTATTAAGGAAGTTAATTATTTTTTCTTGCCATTCTGCTTGTTTACGCCATTCATCTATGGGATTATCTTTATGGAGTTTTAATGCCCTAAATACAAACTCCTCATACTCTAAGGGACTCATACCTGCTTCTTGAGCTAAAGATCTGGTGGGATAAACTGTCACAACCCATCTAAGATTACCTTCGCCATCTCTTCTCATGAAAATCTCAGTTAACTTTCTAGTAGCTTGCGATCTTTGCTTGATTCTCTCAGGATCAACGTTGATTAGGGGTTTCGTATGAGTTGATGAGAGTATTCTTATCCTTACATCTATATTCTCAATTATGAATTCATCTATTTTCGAGAGATAGTTAAGTAATTCTTTCGTTGCATACTTATAGAATATCTCGGTTAACACCTCATCCTCCAAGACCAATCTAGGGTACGCACCCCTGCTAACTATACCTCTCCACAACTCCCTTATGAGGGGAAATGCTTCATAGCTAGCCCCTATTAACACCTCATCAAGCTTCTTCACACTAACACAATAGTCCAATATTAAATCAGCGAACTTCTTAAGCATAGTAAGCACCACTTAACATGTATAACTAAACACTTAAACCTTATTGTTAAAATAATTTAGGGACTAAGTCCAACATCTCCTGAAGGATAGAGGCTTTAAGTACTATGCTAGAAGAGATTTGGCTTAAGGTATTAAGCTATCCAGCTAATGATGTTAATAGAGCTCTGATATTATGGAATAAAATCAAAGGTGCAGGTATAGTTAAGTTAGTTAGCTACGGTGATATCACAATTGATAACTTAAGGGTTATAGGTAAAGGACATTCCTCTATAGTCGTTTTAGGAATTCATAAGAACTTAGGTAGAGTTGCAATTAAGTTTAGGAGAGCTGATTCAAAGACTCAATCATTAATTACTGAATGCAGGTTAATGAAAATAGCTTACCCATTAGCACCTAAGATCTACTTTTGTGATGACGATGTAATCATAAGAGAGTTCATTGAAGGTACACTACTTATTAACTTCATCGACAAACTATCATCATGTAAGGAAGCATTAAGTTTAACCTTAAAATTACTAGCTGTAGGCTATTGGTTAGATCTCAAAGGAATAGATCACAAAGAGCTCTCTATACCCAATAAACACATCATAATATGCCCTAATGGATCAGTAAAGGTAATAGACTTTGAGAGTGGTAGGCAAGCAAGTTCATGTAATTTATGTAGATTAGCTTCATGGGCTCTTATCAGAAGAGCATTGATTAGTAAATTATGTAACATTAACATATCATACATAGAGAACACGCTAATAGAACTATTAAGGAATTATAAAAAGGGGTCTAGAGACTCGTACCATAAACTGCTTAAGTTCTTAATTGATATAGTGAGAGAAGGGAATGTATAAACATTCTAAACTTAATTTAAATATGCTTAAATGGTATAATTCGCTTTTCGAGCGTTTAAAATATGATTAAACTGTGTTAATAAAAGCTTAAATTCCTAAAGCTAAGATATAAATGAGGGTTAAATATGGGTTCAGAGTTTCTAAAGAATGTACTAGATACAATAAAGCGTGGTGTTGAGCTTGGAGGCTTCCCTGAGGACCTCTATAAGATCTTAAGTAAGCCTGAGAGGGTCTTGATAGTCAAGATACCCGTCAGAATGGATGATGGAAGACTTGAAATCTTCGAGGGCTATAGGGTACAACATAATAGTGCATTAGGACCTTATAAGGGTGGTATAAGGTTCCATCCTGAGGTAACATTAGAAGATGATATTGCGTTAGCTACACTAATGACTTTAAAGAACTCATTGGCAGGTATACCTTATGGCGGAGGTAAGGGCGCTGTTAGAGTTGATTATAAGAAACTATCCCAGGGTGAGCTTGAAAGGCTTTCTAGAGGTTATGTAAGGGCTATAGCACCATTAATCGGTGATGAGATAGATATACCAGCACCTGATGTAGGCACCAATCCTCAGGTGATGGCATGGATGGTCGATGAGTACAGTAAGATTAAGGGCTATAACGTACCAGGAGTGTTTACAGCTAAGCCTCCAGTACTATGGGGTAACCCAGTAAGAGAGTATGCTACAGGGTTTGGATGTGCTGTTATGAGTAGGGAGGCTGCTGAGAAGTACTTAGGTGGTATTGAGGGTAAGAGAGTAGCTATTCAAGGATTTGGAAACACAGGACAATGGCATGCCTACTGGCTACAGAAGATGGGTGCTAAGATAGTAGCTATAAGCGATACCAGTGGTACGGTCTATGATCCTGATGGAATAGACATCGAATTAGCTATGAAGGTTAAAAAAGAAACTAGGAAGGTCATAAACTATCCTAGAGGAGAGAAGATACCAGATCCTAAGGCAGCTCTCTATGTTGATGCTGACATACTCGGACCTGATGCTATGGAGAATCAAATCACCATGGAGAACGTTGATAAAATAAAGGCTAAGATAATAGTTGAAGGAGCGAATGGCCCAACAACTCCTGATGCTGAGAAGGAATTAGCTAGAAGAGGTGTTATAGTGGTACCAGACTTCCTGGCAAATGCTGGTGGGGTTGTTATGAGCTACTTGGAGTGGGTTGAGAACATACAATGGTACTTCTGGGGTGAGGAGGAAACTAGAGCTAGGTTAGAGAATATAATGAAGAACAACTTCCTAAGGGTTTACAAGAAATATGAGGATATGAAGACGGAGAGAAAGAACATAGTTATGAGAGATGCGGCATTAGTACTCTCATTAGAGAGGCTCTATGAGGCAATGAAGTATAGAGGTTGGATCTAAAAACGTTAAGTGATTTTTATAAATAACCTAATATTCCTCCCTATAAAGCCCTTACCCAGATAGCTCCTTAAGGAATCTACATCGTGTCTTCTCAGGTAATTCCTAAATAAAGCTAATTCATAATAATCATCCTCAGTAAAGGGTCCTACCCTGATTATCTTAAGTAAGCACTCCCTCGACATGATCCCTAAACCTATGCCTCCATCGAATAACATATGCATTAAGCTCCTCACATCGTGGGGTGATGGCAAGCATCCCTTAATATGGGTATGAGCTGATGCGATTACGCCTACATTGGGTATTGAGATACTATTCCTTTCTCCTTCAAGAAGGGCTGCCCTTCCGTTTCTTAAGACTATGACCATGTATTCGATACCCTCTATCGACGTTCTTAAAACGTAACTTCCTAAATAGCTAAATAATTCGTCAAATAGACTAGATAGTTTACTATATATATCATTCCTAGTAATCACTTCGTTTAACGAGGGTTTATAAGTTAAATGCTTGACCCTAAAATCATTAATTAGCTCATACCTCACGAGCTCGTCAAAGTAAGCCCTAAGATCTTCATTTCTTAGCTCTAGATTACACTTATATGTACATATCCTTATACTTGAGCCTAAGACCTCATCGAGATTTAAGGGTTCGCATATATATGAGTCCATGCATTCGAAGTCACTTCGAATTCCTTCTAAAATGTTAACTAAGTGTGTTAATAAGGCCAGTTTTTTACTCCATTCACCCGTTACCTCATATCCTTCATGAATCCTCATTTTGTATTCCTAGCTTAGTTCTAGGTTATAGTTCTTTACCTAGTTCTTAGTCTAGGTTCTACTATAACTTCTATAGCCATGCCTAGTAGGACGAATGTTAATGATGTTAGTGCTAGTAGTATTCCGGGTGGTATTATCCACCACCAAGCATCATATCTACCAGTTAACCTTGCCGCAGCTAATACTTTACCCCATGTAGGCCAGCCATGCTCAAGACCTAGGACACTTAATCCTGCCTCAGCTAATATTGCACTAGGTACTGAGAATACTAAGCTTGCTACAGCGTAAGGTACTATCTGAGGTATTATATGCCTTAATAAGATTCTAGCATTACTAGCACCTATAGCTTTAGCTGCTTCAACGTAAGGCTCTTCTTTAATGCTTAACGTCATAGATCTAACAACTATAGCTAACCCACCCCAGTAAAATACTATTAGGACTATCATAATTACTTGAAGCCTTAGCTCCACAGGTGTAATACTTACT
>CAZUAD010000005.1:5700-17909 GCA_964618155.1 uncultured Desulfurococcaceae archaeon | reverse complement strand
GTTCCAAAGTAATTTTGTATCTACCTTTAAGTGGAGTTAGGTCTATGGTTCCATCACTTTTAACCTTAAGTTTCGAGAATACATAGTTTATAGCTATCACAGGGTTTAGTGCGGTCTGAGTAGAACCTTTAAGCAGTTTTAGAGATACCTCACTAACAACTAAGTTTCTATCAATTCCCATCATTAGAGGCTCTTTAACATAGGCATATGTAGCGTTAGATGATAAGTAAAGGGTTGTATCTACAACTTTTAGCTCAACACCATCAGGTCTTCTAACATTTACCCTAAGTATTATTGGAGCGGATGTAGGTCCCGTATGTGGTACCCTAACCTTAATTAGCTTTACAACTATATCCTGTGGGTAATCATTAACGTCAAGGTTATAGTAAGCCGTATACTTAAATATTCTAAAGCTATCGGTTGTTACTCTTGTTGGCTTTGTAAATACATATATCCTATGTTCAGCTTTCTCCTCACCTAGTAATCTAACCCATGAAGGTGGTGCTAATTGTGGGTAATCCTGCCAATACTTAGGTTGATTCCAAATGTATCTATAGTCGGGTGGCAATGTTATCAGTGCTAGTATTGCCATGAATATGAAGAACGCCAAGAGCACTAAACCAGCCTTACCTGTTCCATATGACCAGATCTCCTTTAACCATGACCTTATCACTCTACTTAAGGTCTTTAAACCACCTTCAGCTTTAAATACCATAGTTGTTCTTGAAGACCTATTACCGCTTGACTTATCCCTCCTCATCAGTACCTCACCCTAGGATCTAGGATTATATACAAGACCTCAAGTATGAACCTAGCAAGTATGTATACAAGTGTTAAAGCGTATGTTAATCCAAGTATTGTTGGTAGGTCGGCTGCTGTTATCGCTACCCAGTAAAGCGTTCCCATACCAGGCCAGTTAAATACTGACTCAGTTATTATGTAGCCGCCAAGGGAGCCTGCTAATGCAAGGATTATGTTGGTAACTACAGGTGGTGCTGCAGCTCTTAAGACGTGCTTAGACGCTATATACTTTTCTGGTAGACCTTTAGCCCTAGCAACCATAACGAAGTCCTCCCTAACCACTCTTAATACCATAGCTCTAACAGTATAGAACCAAGAACCTAAGAAGGCTATCACTATGGTTATTATCGGTAACGAAGCGTAGTACATTATGTTTATGAAGTTACTTAACGGGTTCTGCCAGAAGTTATTCATGTATGCTATGACGCTTCTAAAGTTTGTCGGGAATATACCTGCTCTATACGATAGGAAGAATATTAGTATCATTCCAAGCCACCAAACAGGTATGGCATTAGTTAATGCTGCATAGGAGACTATCGCTCTATCGAATAGTGTGCCTCTCTTATAGGCTATTAGAGGACCTATATTTAATGCCGCTATAGCACAAATAAGTTGCGCTACGGTTATCATAACTATGGTTCTCCATATACACTTCATTATTGCATCTCCAACTCTAACCGGATAGGGTTCACCGGCAACATCTGCTACATCGTAGCTTTCCGAAATACCTAAGTTAAATGTTAATGTATTGACTACTAAAGGCCATATACGTTCAAACCATGGTTTATCAAGTCCGTAAATCTTTATGAGTTTTTCCTTATATTGTGCTACTAACTCCTTAGCCTTGGCTGGCGGTACGTGAGCTTGTTTTAGAGCTGCTTGATAGGCCCTTAATTCTTCATGGATTAATGCTTGCCATATGATTTTATCATAACCTGTAGCACCTAATAGGAAGGCGGTTAAAATGACAACAATAACTAGAGCAACAGTTAAGGCGATAGCCCTTCTAGCTAATACAGTACCCACTCCCAGTTCTAATCACCCTCCATAAGAGATGGTTTGTAGACCTAAATAAATGAATTTGTGTTTAAGGAGTACGTTGTAGTTAATAAAGCATGTAACCGTCAGGTACTAGATGATGTTAAACTAAGATTTATGCTTTGAGCTTAATTACACTTAAGCTTAATGTACGTGATTTAAAAAGCATTGCTTTCTGAGAAAAATATTGATTTAAAGTGCAGGTTTAAGTTACCTTCTCCTAAATAATAATGCTATCAAGATTATTTCTAGTATTATTACTATGATCAATAATACCTGTAATGTTGTGAATGCGCCACCTAATCCTTTAACAGCTTCCTCAACTGCTGTAACTCTATCTGATAGCTCCTCAAATCTTGGTGTTATACCTGTTACTGTGCTCTTCACGTCTTCAACTGAGGACTTTACAGCGGTTATGTCTGCACTAATAGCTTTCAGTGTATCACTTAGTGGAGCTAGTGAGGCTTTTAGTGTTGATCCTAACTCGGCTAGTGATGCCTTTAGTGTATCGCTTAGAGCTGTCATGGAGGTCTTTAATGCCTCACCTAATGTCTTGCTAACCTCCTCTACTCTTGCACTTATCTCTGCTACCTTAGCTGATACACCCTTACTTATCTCCTCTACTCTTGCACTCACCTTCTCAACGCTCTTCGTTACTTCCTCTACTCTTGCACCTATCTCTCCCAACCTCTTACCTAGAGCAGCACCTGTTGTTAGTGTCTTAACAACCTCATGAGGCATGGCTACAGCTTCGCTATAAGCTAATGTTATGAACTCATACGCGCTGTACTCCTTAAGCTTACCTGTAATATCAGGTGTTAGTACTACTCTGAATGATGTTGGACCTACTTGTTCCGCATCACCAGTAGCTATTATTATGTTTGCTATTGGGTCTCTTAGTATATACTTAACATGTATTGGCGGCTCACCTACAGCAGTTATGACAATTGTTGCTGACTCACCAGGTGATACTACGGGTACACCTACCTCAGTAATCTTTACTGGTCTTGGTAATCCGAAGTACCACTTACCAGCACTGAATGGATATGTTGGGTCTCTGAATGCCTTAAGCTTTACGTACTGCTTATCCTTATCAAATTGTACCAACATGAATGGACCATTGGATACCCATGCGTTGTTATAGGTGTCAATCCACTCTATCAATGTGTCAATCCTTGTTCTCCATTCATCCTCAGTCATGTATGTTGTTCCATCGACTGTGAAGTAGCTAGCGTAGTCGCTGAACTTATCCTTAAGCTCCTCTAGTGCTGCCTTAACATCTGCTGCATGGTCAGGTATTACCAGGTTAAGCTGTGGAATCTTCTCAGCTCTTGACCTGGTCTCATCTAGGGCGTAAGTCTTCTTAACGAATGCTAGGTAGTCTTGAGCTACAACTAGCTCTGTTGGGTTAATAAGTGATAGCACAGCCATATCGGCTATATATGCCTTATCGAAGTGCCAGTAGTCAATGTAAACCTCAAGCTTCTTCTTATCAGGTAATATCCTTATACCCTTGATTAGGTCAAAGATCTCTCTCTGTGGTCCTGCAATGGCAGATTCTAGCTCAGATTTCTCAGGGTCATACGCTATCTCATACCACTCAGCCCAGTATGCTAATACGTCAGCCCACGTTATTTCGATACCGTGATGCCACTTACTTCCAATCAAGGTGCTTAAGTCGAATACCACTTTACTTGTCGCCTTTGTTCCAGCTTCTACATGCACCCACTTATTAGCTTTAGCATCCCATAGTATAGCATCCGTAGGTACATCTAACTTACCTTCAGGTCCTGCTGTTACCACATCATAGGTAACCCTGAATGGTATTGGCTCACCATTGAATGGGTGTCTCCACATGAATGGATCCCAGGTTTGTCTCTCAATGTCTACACTGTATACATCATCGAATCCTCCGAATGGATTCCATACTGTTCTAGCCGTCCATACCCATAAGTGACCCACCCTTACAGTGTCCTTACCTGGTATATACCACTCCCTAGCATTGAATATTGACCTTAGACCTGCACCTAGGTCTACAGTAACTCCCTTGAGGTCTACAATAGCTGGATAGGCGTCCATGGTCGTAGCAATCCATACCCTAACAGCCTCTTGTATGGCGATTTCTATGGACTTTCTAAACTTCTCTATGTACTCATCTATAGACTTAAACTTACCTAAACATAGGTCTTTGGTTAGTTCGTCTATTGTTGCGTTCTTGTAGTTCCACCATTCAGCTACTTGGTATCCTACTACCCATCCATACCATGGTGCGTGCATTTGTGCTACAGCCCATGGATCCCATCTATCAATAGCACCCTTACCCCAACCAGCAGTATACAAATGCCACTCAAAATCAGCCGGGTTTGTGGCGTATACCTTGCTTATTGCTTCACCGAACCTCATGTACATCCTGTTAACCGTGAACCCTAGCCTCTCTAGCTCAGTAGCTAACATATCACCTAGATCCTTTCTCTCATCCTCAATCCTTATTACGAACTTAATCGTTATTGGCTTACCATCGTAGAACCACTTACCACCCTTCTTCTCAGCTCCAACAGCTGTTAGTACCTTAGTTATTATCGAGTCAGCAAGAGCTGGTGCGTAGGTGAACCTATACTTAGCAACTATATCAGCTATTAGGGAGTACATTGGGTCATAGAATGAGTAGCTAGTATACATTGGTGCAGCGTAACCACCATATATGTTCGTTGCGACATATTCCCTATCGATTAAGTAATTTAGAGCAAATCTAATCTCCCTAAATGCGAATGGATTAATACCCTTACCAGGATAAGCACCTAACTCTACATAAGTCTTCTTAGCAGTCTCATTAACCTCTATGTAGGTAATTGCGGCAACAGGAACTCCTAACTTCTTTGCCGCCTCCTCCTTTGTCAGTACTCCATCTAATGTTGTAGTATAGACTGGTGCAGGGTTTATATCGAAGTCTGTCATGCCAGCAGGTGCTGTGTAAAGCGTTACATCAGGTCTACCTTCTAGTGCCTTCGTTTGAGCAGGTCTTAAGCCGAATATGTACACATCTATGGTTTTACCTATAGCCTCGGGTACTTGCTCTAGGGGTACACGCTGATATTCAAGGTATTCAGAAGCTGGACCAGGTTGTTGAGCCTTGGTGGGTATGGCCCCTGCAAGTCCTATGAAGAGGGCTATAACCATTAAGGACATTAGTATTAGGGATACCTCCCTTAAGAATCTCGACATAGATACCTCCCAAAAGATATTCCTTGCAAGTACTTTTTAAGTTTTAGCTTAATACTTTAGCCCTCCTAGTCGAACATTCACCTTAAACATTTGATAAAATTCCGAATGTAGTATTAGTTGTGAGTGAAGAAACCTACTTCCTTACTCTTAAGACCTTTTTAATTATCCAAGTAATTAAGGGCGTTAAAATTAGTAATAGTGATAGAGTCAAGAATATCGCTAAGTTATCTTCAGGGTAGAGCTTAGCTGAATCACCACTAAGCCTGAGTAAGAACGGGCCCTTAATAATGTAAGACCTTAAAACTATACCCCCGAACGTCTCATTAATCATGATAGTAGCCTTATTCATTAAGGGACCAAAGCTCTTTGTTTTATTCGTATCACCTCTTAATACGACCTTTAACATAAGCGGTTCAGTTGTATCTACATGTATTTTAGCATTATAACATATCAATGATGTCATTAAAAGCCCTTCGTATAGATATGTTGTAAATGGTATGTAGGCTTCTCTATACGATGAAACAATTGCTATAGGATATTTAACCTTAGAAACATTATCAATAAGGAATAACCTTAAGGGAATCCCCTCCTTAGTTACATTAACTGATACAGTCTTATTTAAGCTAAAATACTTACCCGGCTTAAACGGTAATGTAATAAGGTGTAAGGTATAGCTATCAATTATTATGTTAAAATCAACATGAGTGATATTATATCTCAGGTACTTACTCTCTTCGGTATATGAAATCCATAGAAGGATTATTGTTAAGTTTCTTTTAACACTTAAGCTTATGCTTACATGTCCTAAGCTAAGAGTTAGTAAGGGAATGTTCGTTACTGCTATTATTAAGAGAATAAGGCCTATAAGTACTGCTAGCCTAGGGAGAATGGCTTTCACTTTCCTTTTCCTTACCTTTACCTTTCCTGTCAGATACTATCACCAAAAGTGGTTAGTTGTAGCGTTATTTTAAGGTAGTAATGCTAATTTATATGTAAGTTAAGGGCATAGTATTGATAGGGTTAAGTTAAGGTGAGTGAGTTAGAGGTTATTAGAGTTAGGTATGTTAGGTACTTGGTGGCTTCATTAGTTCTTATAGGATTAGCCATGCTATTAACTATTACTGCAATGAAGGTTAAGTCCATGTGGTTAATGGTCCTTGCTTTATCATTACTACTGGTAAGTTTTGCTCTTCTCTTTATGGGGTTGACTCTTAGAGCTGAACATAAGCTCATGCGTGAATTAAGGGGCGTAAGGGAATTTCGATCTAATTCATTTATGTAGAATACTTATAAATTATTGTTTGTACCCTTCTACGGATAAAGGTGTCTCGGTGTAAGTAATGGAGCTACTTGAAGTTAAAGATCTAAGGACATATTACTTCACGAGCAAAGGTGTGGTTAAAGCTGTTGATGGGATTTCACTTAAGGTAAGGAAGGGTGAAAGTTTAGGATTAGCTGGGGAATCAGGTTGTGGTAAATCAACTTTTGGATACTCTATTCTAAGACTAGTACCCCCTCCTGGTCGTATTGTCGGTGGTGAGATATACTTCGAGGGAACGAATATCCTAAAACTCGATGAAGAAACTTTTAGACGTAATTATAGATGGAAGAAGGTTAGCATGGTATTCCAGGGAGCAATGAATGCTCTAAATCCTGTTAGAAGGATAGGAGATCAAATAGTTGAAGCCATACTAGCTCACGACGAGAGCATAACTGAGAAGGAGGCTTATGAGAGGGCTGGTGAGCTACTTGAATTAGTCGGTATAGAGAAGGTTAGACTTAGGTCATATCCTCACGAACTTTCAGGCGGGATGAAGCAACGTGTTGTGATAGCTATGGCATTAGCCCTAAACCCGGATCTCCTAATAGCTGATGAGCCGACAACAGCCCTTGACGTTGTAGTCCAAGCTCAAATTATGAACCTATTAAAGGAGCTTAAGAATAAGCTTGGTATGTCGTTAATACTTATAACGCATGACCTATCAATAATTGCTGAAATAGCTGATAAGGTAGCAGTAATGTATGCAGGTAAGATAGTTGAATGGGGGACATCTGAACAAATATTCCTTAATCCTATACACCCATACACTAGAGGACTGATTTCAAGTATACCTAGATTAAGGGGTAAGAAGAACCTTTACTGGATCCCAGGACAACCTCCAGATTTAGTTAATCCTCCTAGGGGTTGTAGGTTTCATCCAAGATGCCCCTACGCTATGGAAATATGTAAGAAAGAAGAACCATCCATGATTGAGGTAGAGCCTGAACATTACGTTTCATGTTGGCTGTATATTAAGAGGTGATACGTATGTCTAAAGTAATAGAGGATAAAATAATAAGTGGTATAGAGAGAAATGAGTTCCTTATATCGGCTATAAACCTAAGGAAGTACTTCCCCTTACGTAGAACAATAACTGATCTCATACTGAGACGAAGACTATACGTTAGGGCAGTTGATGGTGTCAGCTTTGCAATAAGAGAGGGAGAGATCTTTTGTCTTGTGGGTGAATCTGGATGCGGTAAAACAACCACAGGTAAGACACTAATAGGGTTACTACCGCCAACATCAGGTCAAATAATTTATAGACCAAAGGATGAAACCGTAAAATACTTTAACGAGTTAGGTATAACACCCTTTAAAGGTAAGTATTACTTACTTAATGAACTCTTTAAGCATAAGAGGGCTAATAAGCTCCTAAGAAGGGAGTTACAAATTATATTTCAAGATCCCTACGCATCCTTAGATCCTAGAAACTCCATATATACGGCTCTAGAAGAGCCCTTGATAGTGCATAAAATAGGTGAATCCCGTGATGAAAGGCTTGAGCTAATATATAGGGCATTGGAGGACGTAAAGCTAATACCTCCAGAGGACTTCTTAGGTCGTTACCCACACATGCTTTCAGGAGGTCAGAGACAGCGTGTATGTATTGCTAGAGCGTTAATTCTTAATCCTAAATTCATAGTAGCTGACGAGCCTGTATCGATGCTTGATGTATCTATTAGAGCTGAAATACTTAAGCTCATGCTCGAGCTCAAAGAAAAGAGAAATCTAACGTACTTATTCATAACCCACGATCTAGCAACAGCTAGGCTCATATGCGATAGGATAGCAGTAATGTACTTAGGAAGAATTGTTGAGCTAGGTCCTACAGATGTTATAATAGGTAATCCGCTACACCCCTATACACAAGCATTAGTTGCTGCAATACCTGAACCTGACCCAAGTAACAGGTTGAGGCTAAGGAAGTTAAATATTAAGGGTGAAGTACCTAGTGCTATAAGAATACCGCCAGGTTGTAGATTCCACCCAAGATGTCCATATATTAAGAGCGTATGTACTAAGGAAGAGCCTCCCATAATTGAAGTCGAGAATGAACATTACGTTTCATGCTGGCTATACGTGAAGAAATAATTGTAAAGTGATTAATTTGCATATAACTTTAGTTTTACCACATTATATGGTGGAATTACCTTCAGGAAGTTACGTACTTGATGCCTACTTCATAGATAAAATTACATATTTACCTAGAAAATCCTTGATGATATATCCAACATCTATCATACCTAAGAGGAAATGGAGTACACAACTACATCAAGGTAGGATCATTGAAAGTAATTTGTCAGTGCATGAGGTTTACAAGATCTTAATAAATACTTACCTAGAACTTAAGAGGAAGCTTCACGAAGATATTAAGCGCATAATTAGAAAATCAAAGTTTATAATATTAATGCCTATGCCTAGAAGCATGCTTGGTGAGGTTGATCGTGAAGTGAGGAATGCACTGATAATTCTTGATAAGGTCTTTGAGAAATGTACTCTTAAGTCTGAAGTAGATATGAGGAGTTGGCACCGTGTATATGTTGAAGTAGATATTAAGGTAAAAGGCGATGAGATACATGTTAAAGCACCTAATCCCATACCTAAGATATATAGATGGCTATATCTAGTCGACGAAGGCTTCAATAAGGCTATGAATGAACTCCTAAGAAGGTAATTGATAATGTGATAGCAATTGAGCTATTACCATAAGATATGACCAATTAAGGAGATCAGTCAGCCACCGCTTCTTCATTAATTATCTGAGTGGTCGGGATCACTCATCATCCATGTAAGAATGCTTTTAGAAATATATAAGGGATTTATCTTTAGGGTAATCGTGCTGTTTTAGGTAGTTTATGTATCAGTGATACCCTTCCATATCCCACGAATATTACCTTCGTAGGAGCTAAAGCTGATATTACTTCAGGTCTGTTTGTTGCGACTATCAATGTTATTCCTGAATCCCTAACTATCTTACCTAGTCTTCTCGCAACCCTTCTTGCAGTCACTACATCAAGGTGTGCTGTAAACTCGTCTATGACTAATAGGTTAGGTTTCTCAGCTAAGAGTGAGGCAAGTAGGGCTCTTTCCTTCTGCCCTGTTGAAAGTTCTGAAAATCTAGCTCTATAGAAGACCGCATCTGATAGACCTACGGAGTTAAGTATTTCAACAGCGGTTGCTGCATCACCTAATTTCTTCGTTAAGTGCTCTAAAAGAGATTCGTTACCGAACTTAGGCTCTATCTCACCTGGTAAGAGTGCAGCTACCTTAGTATTATCTGGGAGTTCTACATCACCTTCATCAGGTTTATACCTTGCATCATTACCTAATGCTTTACCTACGATTAACCTTAATAACGTTGTTTTACCAGCGCCTGAAGCACCTATAACAACTACTACATCCCCTGGCTCTATGGTAAGGAAGGCATCTCTAATGACATACTTCTCTACAACCCTTCTCTCAACACCAAAAGCCCTTAATACGTCTTGAAGATCCTTAGGAAGTCTTTCAACATCTAAGGTACTAGAGTATCTCTTAGTGACCCCCTTCAGTCTTATAGGTCCTTTAAGCTTATCTACAGTGCCATACCTACTCTTATAGAGTATACCTCCATGGCTTCTTCCGTAAGGATCCTTCCTCAAATACTCATTAATCCTCTCCTCAGCCTCCTTTGTTAGAGGGAACATGAGTACAGGTCTACCTGATGCTGTATCCCACATATACTTAAATCCTGCTTTCTCAAAGAACGGATTATACCTAGCCATTTGAGCTATAACCTCGATTACATGTTTCCTCTTCTTCATTTCTGGAATTCTTCTTTCCCTAACCCATTCTATGATTGCTTTTACAGCCAATACACCTAAGCCATCACCTCTATAATCAGGATGCACAACAACTCTCGCAATTCTAGCTGCAGCGGTATTTGCCCATGCTAACGCATCCCTACTAACTTCTTCACCAAGAACAGCCCTAGCTAAGCTTCTAGACTTGTACTCCTTAATCAACTCTCTATACCTTCCAAGGAGCTTACTTCTCTTCGAGTACGCTTCAGGCCAGTACGTTGGGTGAAACCATTCCTTAGGAAACCACTTCTCACGTATTAATCTCTCAACTTTGCCATCAGGTAACCTCCTACTCATTAATGGTATAGGAGTATCTATCCTGACATATCCTATAACCTTAGGCTCATACTCCCTCCTATCAAGTAATTCAAGAATTAAGAATCTAGATGAAGGCAATGAACCCCTAATCTCTTGAAGTTTCATTGGGACATCGTGAATGGGGCATTTAGGCTGTATGTTTGACTCTAAATACTTACCACATATAGGGCATCTCCAAACAGCTACTAACTCCTCCTTACTTGCGTAATGGTATTGCTCTAATTGAACTATCTCCATGAAATCCTCCTCACCAACAGCCTCTCTAGCTCTGACGACGTACTCATAAACTACTTCGGCATTTAAAGGATCATACCTTGGTAGCCTATAGTCCTTAACCCATACAGGCCAAACCTTAATTAATTCATTACCCCACAACCTTTCAAGCTCGTAAGAATCCTGTGTTGCTATTAGTACATTACCTACCTTCCTAGGCTCCTCCTTAAACTTAACCCTAACCCTCTCACCTACTTGAAGCCATTGAGCAACTGAGCCCGTCATTAGTAACGTAACCCTACTTCCCTTAACTTCAATTGTTATTGAGCCAAACCATCTATAACCTATCCTAGGCACATCAACGGATACTATCTTAGCTTCAAGAGATATATAGGGAGGTATTAATGAGCTCAAAGATCACTACCTATGATATTATTGAAAGTTAATGTAATTAAATCATTATTAACGCAATACATTACCTAGCTGATAGATGATTCCTTAATCTTCACTTCCAGTGTCTTAATTTCATACTTACCTATATTGAACCTAACAACATTCTTTCCATATTCAACTTTATTACTTATAGGTTCTTCTAAAAGACTTACTTCTCTCGCTAACTTCACTTCTATATTCCTATGCTTAAACTTTATACTACATTCACCTTCATAATCATAGTAATTCACAACCCGAATTATTAAACTATCTTTATCCTCATGTAACTTAATGGCGGGAATACTTAACCTTTTAGGATTAGCCTCCATCATGCTAAGGGTAAAGGGTTTTCTAAGCTTCACCTTAACAATATAGGGCCTCGTTAGGAGTTCCTCAGCTATCGTCGGTACTTCAGCTTGTTTAAAGTCCCCTCTATGTGGGAGTATGAAATATCTTAGGTTGTAGGACCCGCTTTCAAAGTATTCTTGTGATTCAATTAATTCACGAGTCCAGGGCCTATCGAATACTTCAGGAGGAAATCTAGGTGATCTAAGAATTGTTATCCTCAATGTTCTTGATATATGATCGTATCCAAATCTAGTACCACATATGAATGCTAGCCCCTTCTTACCATCACTATAATCTATCCATCCTTGGTAATTAGCTTCCCACTTTGCTCTATCATGAAGTGTGGAATAGGGGGATCCAGGATTTCTTCTAAGCACATGCCCATAGGGCTGTCCTACAGCTAGGTGTTCTGCCCAAAAGTTAAGATCGAACGCTAACTTAAGCAATTTATGTTTACAATTCCACTCAATACCTGCCGTACCTTCGATCCAAGGGACGTTAGCATGTAAACTTAAAGTATGTTCTATACTTACCTTACATTCATTACTTTCAAGGTAATCATATTTTATGGTAATTGAAGCCTGCGATTTTGTAGTACGAGATACTCTTATTTCAGAAGGCTTAGTCATTTCTTTAACCCTTACGCCATCTGGTTGCTGTAAATAGTATAC
>CAZUAD010000005.1:0-5690 GCA_964618155.1 uncultured Desulfurococcaceae archaeon | reverse complement strand
GTATACCTCCCATGCATCAAAGAAGTAGTCAAAAGGTTTATCAAACCTTCCTACGGGTACCCTACCTAGGACCGGCCTATCATCATATAACTCAAAACGTATTCCCTTACCACTCAAGAACTCAACATTTAATTCCTTACTAAATAGACTTACCACTTTTCCCGAAGTCTTATCAACTACAAGTTTAAGATACCTATTTTCAAGAATAATTTTACCATTTAACTCGTAAACTCTTACATTGTCTCCATTAGTAGGTGTTTCATTCATTAATTCCTTTAATGATACAGCCTTTAATCCAAGGCTAGGAATGTGTAATACTTTATAGCATGAGTTTTCATTGACATTTAATCCATAGCTCATAAGATCTTTGCATGATATCCTAAAGGTTATATCCCTAGGTAACGGATTGAAGAATACGAGGTAGTCTTCATTGCCTTTATCACCTAGATACCTAGCTAATTCTATAAGGTACTTTTCAATACTGCCTCTTATCCCTACTATTAGATTCTCTAACTTATTCCTAAATTCGTTATACGGTCTCTTTGATAAGCTACCCGATGCTACATCATGAAATTGAGCTGTAAGCAACTCAAACCAGTAATTTCTAATTAGGCTTCTTTCGTAGAGCTCCTTCTTAATGAGGTATCTTACCACTAGTAGTTTTTCTAGTACTTCTAAATAGTATTCAGCCCTCTTTATTAACTCCTTAATCCTTACCTGAGAAGAGTATGTGCCTCTATGGAATTGAAGGAATAGTTCGCCATCAACTACAGGTAAACCCTTCTTCTCTATAACCCCGCTTAAGGTATCGAGAAATTCCATTGATGTGCAATACTCAACACTTAAGTTTTTTCTAAGTCTCTTCTTTAGCTCCTCTATATCTTTAACCATTTCATTAGTTATCCCACCACCATGGTCTCCTACACCAAAAAGTATTAAGATATTTCTTAGTCCTTGCCTAATGTTTAAGAACATCATATAGAGATCTATTAACCTGTTCTCTACAAGCTTTCGTGGATTATCCTCGTATGAGCCTACGGTATGATATACTATCACATAGGATCCATCAATTCCTTTCCATATGAAGAGATTGTAGGGATAGAGTATTGTGTCATTCCAGTTTAACTTTTGAGTTATAAGTAGCTTGACTCCCGACTTCTTAAGTATTTGAGGTAACGTAGCTGGAAAGCCGAAGGTATCTGGGTACCATGCAACCTTAACATCAATATTAAATCTCTCTTTAAAGTATCTCTTTCCGTAAAGGAATTGCCTAATTAAGGATTCTCCTGAAGGTATCATACAGTCATGCTCAACCCATGTACCACCTACTATTTCCCACCTACCCTCCTTTATGAGTTGCTTGATTATGTTAAAGAGTCTAGGTTCCTCCTTCTCAATCCAAGCATAGAAAAGGGCTGTACTTTGAGCATATTTTACATTAGGATGCCTTTGTAATACTTCAACGACTCTCTTAAACGTATTCTTACATACTTCCTTAGTCTCTTCAGTAGTCCAAAGCCACGCTACATCTATGTGGCTATGGCCTAATAGGCATACCATAGGTTTTTCCGTACTAGACACCAAGACTAATATTTAGGGAAGGAATTAGAACTACTGCTAATAGCTAATAACTTCATTAAGGCATCCTCACTCTATATTGGCATGTCTCTTCCTTAAATCCTCCTCACTAATACCTAGTCTATTCATAAGTTCAGATATTACTGAGTCTAAAGTTATTAATGCTGTAAGTTCAAATAGCGTGCCTAAGGGTGCTAATGGCTCGTATATACCTAGTAATTGCCTTATATTATAATCATCCTCAGCACTTATCTTAGTTCTACCCGGAACTCTAATTACTAAATCTGCTAACTTACCTAATGGTGAATCAGGAAATGATGTTATAGCTACCACCTTAGCTCCTAATCCCTTAGCAACTTCAGCAGCTGTTACTACGAGTTTTGTCCTTCCTGAACCTGAAATAGCTATTACTAAGTCGCCAGGACTTAACGCTGGAACTATGGTCTCACCTAGTACATAGACATTAAAGCCTATGTGCATTAATCTCATAGCAAACGCCTTACCCACTAGACCTGATCTACCAGCTCCTATTACTAATACCTTACGATTCTCTTTGTAGGTCTTAACTAGCACGTTGACGAAGTTATCTATCTCAGAATCATTTATCATATTTAATGCATGAACTATGAAGTTCGTTATAGTAGTGTAAGCCTCTTTAAATACCTGAACCATTATGCCCTATAGAGAATGGTTTAGATAAGAATTAAAGCTTTGTGTTTATAATGGGAAGAATGTCCTCCTACCTCTCTCCTCGGATCTCTCCCTTAGCTCCATCATGGGTGGGAGTTTACCCTCCCTAATCATTTTCTCGGCTACCTCCTTAACTGCCTTGGTATGTCTTATGTCTAGTTCTAAGAGCTCATTTAAGATCTTGTATGTTGTACTCCAGACGTCCATGAGCATGTCTTTAGTTACGTAGTTTAAGATGAAGGGGTCATTAAGCCATTGATCAAAGGCCTTTAACGTCTTGATCATGTGCTGGAATGCCTGTCTTATAATGAGGACTAATGCTAATCTATCAGCATGCTCTGCTGCCGTATTTATCTCTCTAAACATCTCTATAGCCTTACGCTGCATATCTATCCACTCACTCAATGAGCTAAGTGATGCGAGTATCCTACCATGTTGTGATGCCATATGTACCACTCAGTACTTAGGTGTGTTAGCAGATTAAAAAGTAGATAGGATATTTAGATCTGGGAAAGAAAAGTAAATGCACTTCTCCCTTAATGATGAGGGAGGTGATCACGGATAGATGAAGAAGGATTCAACCGGCTGAACAATTCTATTATGAGATTAAAATTGATAGAAAAATATTATAAGCTTCTAAATATGCTGAGAAGTAACCCAGGTAAATGTATTGAAAGTGAAGACGTAGGATTAATTTCCATAATTAAGAGGTATGAGAGTTATATCGTGAAGGAGCTATATAGTGGTAGGGAAAGGCTATGTGTTAAGACGCTTTTACCTATGGCATTGGATCTACTTAAGCTTGGTGCAGATCCTCAAGAGGTATCCAAATACCTTGATTGGAAGGATTTTGAGGAATTAGTATCCATTATTTTAAGCGGTTATGGTATGGATGTAATAAGAAATTATAGGTTTAACTTAAAGAGATATGAGATTGATGTGATAGGTATCGACTTAACAACCAAGTATGCATTGGTAATCGATTGTAAGCATTGGAGGCCAGGTTATAGGAAGAAGGGTAAACTTGTTGAGGCGGTTAAAGTTCATAAATTAAGGGTTAAGTATCTCTCTGAGTTCTGTAGTAGCATAGTCTCGCAATACCCCTCCCTTTCTAAGGTTAAGTACTTCATACCAGTCATAGTGACATTAACTGACGCGTTAAAGGGGGTTATAGATAACGTATTCATAGTACCTATAAGATTTTTAAGAGATTTCATAAACAATATCGAGCACTACGTTGAGTTATTAGGCACTAAATCCCTTGTAATGAATAAGTGCTTTATTAAGACATCTTAGCCTGAAGGTTGTGTGGTTGTTGTGTTGGTTATGGTCGTTACAGTCTCATTAGATTTAGTTATGAGTTGAGGTAACGTAGTCGTAGTATTCGTTATTGTAGGTGTTGTACCCTGTGTTTGCTGGCTTAATGTTAAACCATAAAATCCTAGCGCAAATGCTATGATTATTATGGTGATTAGGATTATGGAGCCTGGTATTCCTAACTCCTTCCTCTTACCCCTCCTAGACAACTCTACAACCACACAAAGTTTAATTTGAGACCTTAATAAGGTGTTTAGGTGATAGTTTAAGTAACCTCTCAATCCCTGTATTAGAGGGGATGTTGTGAGTATAGTACAGAGCTTGCTGGTAGCTATACTAGCACTTGAACTTCTAATTTACGTAATAGTTTCAAGTAGTAAAGGTATAAGGGAAAAGATTAAGAATAAGGGTATCACGCTTTACCCATTTCTCTTCCTCATTGATTTAGGTAAGATGCCTAGAATCAAGCTCAAGAAGGGTATGAAGAGAGTTTTATACCTGTTAGTGATGCTTGGTGCAGCAAATTTCGTATTCCTTCTTTATATGTTCTATAGCACACTAATACCTTCCATACTATCCTTCCTTAACACCTTAACAAAGGGTGGTGGTGAGGTCGTATCGCCCTTCATACCGATAGTTCCTGGAATTACAGTTGGTTTGGAGCAATTCATATACATCGTCCTAGCTCTATCCGTTGGTATAGCATTACACGAGATATTTCACGCTCTTGCAGCCTACTTAGCTGGTTGGAGAGTTGAATCATGGGGTTTAGGTTTATTCTTTATCTTCCCTTTAGCTTACGTTAGACCTAATGAAGAGGATTATAACAAAGCAGGTCTTAAATCTAAGACTGCAGTACTAACAGCTGGTGTTCTCGCAAATACAATGCTCTTCCTAATAGCTATGGTGCTAATACCTTTAGCATTTAGTCAGATAAATACAGCTGTCGTAATAATTTCCTTAGACTACAATGATGTAACTGCTCCAGCAGTTAAAGCTAATATACCAGCACCTTCGATTTTAATTGCAATAAACGATACAGAGGTCAGTAGCGTAAAGGATCTTAGGAACTTCCTTATGAGTTATGCCAATATGAGTGTAACCTACGTAGTTAAGTTGAGGAAGGCTAGAATAGTTGGTGATGTAGTGAAACCTGTATCGGATATCACTAAGTTTATACTCCACAAACCTAAGGGGAGGTGGAGATTAGGTATCATAGTATCCGAGCTTCCCTTAGAGGGGGTATCACCACTACTAATTAAGATTTCAAGATTCCTGTACTGGTTTTACATAGTAAATATATCACTAGCTGTAATCAATGCAGCACCTCTGTACATAACTGATGGCGGTAGACTTGTTAGTGAGCTCTTGAAGAAGTTAAAACTTGAATTCCTAAATCACTTAGTTCAAGGCATTACTGTATTCTTCGTTATAACGTTCCTGGTGATAGGTCTATTAAAATTCCTTTAACCTTAAAACCTCCTTAGCATATTCCTAAATAGTTCTATCTTAGCCATGTTTTCTAGCGATTCAGCTATATCTAAAGCCCTAAATATATCGCTAGCTGTTACTACTACCCCGTGACCTAGTAGTACAGCAATCCTACACTTAACTAGTGCCTCAGTTACGGCGCTAGCTAATTCGCTTGACCCAGCAGGTAGTTTAGGAACTACAGAAACACAACCACTAAATGAGAATGCCTCAACGAATTCAGAGGGTCTCACTGATAGCCCTAATGAGTAGAGAGCTATTGTGTAGGGGCTGTGTGTATGTAGTATGGCGTTAACATCACTTAGTGCTGCATATATTTCTCGATGCATTCTCCACTCTATGGAGGGTTTTCTACCTTTAACGTTGGGCTTCGGCCCTTCATTAATATCGACATAGACGAAGTCCGTAACGTCTAGTTTATTTTTAGGTATCTGGGATGGTGTTATCCAGAACCCATCACCCCACCTAATGCTCGCATTCCCTCCTAGTACGTTGATGAGCCCCTTACTATGTGCTAGCCTCATAACCTCAGCTACGTCCATTAATGCCTTCCTTAAATCCTCACTCAATGAAGTCAAAACCTATGCCCTATAAGATTTCGTAGAGGGGTACAA
>CAZUAD010000004.1:5547-35904 GCA_964618155.1 uncultured Desulfurococcaceae archaeon | reverse complement strand
CTAAAGTATACCTATTAGCTGAAGGAGTCGAACCTAAACCTGTTGAAGCGTACATAGTTATTTCGGAATATACGGATGAAGTATTAATAAGTGATCAATTAATAAGTAAATTAAACATAGTAATCGAAGATCCGGCAAAAGGGTTATGGAGACTTAAAGGAGAGAAGATATTAAGAGAAAGCATAGTCTAACTCCAAATAACTTATAATGGTAATGCTCCTTTAATCAGCTTAAAGGATTACATGAACTACTCCATGAACCTTTTACTCATAAAAACAGTGAATAAAAGCTAAGCCAGAAAGTGCTATATGAGGCATTTCCTAATAATCTTATAACCTTTAAGGACATAAACTCTAATACTGTAATTGCCAGTAAGTGTAGTAAATTCATTATGTAGTGAATCTAGCCACTTATTACCTACCTATTCTTCCTTTAGCTCTCCAAGAGTATTTTAGGCTTACTCTTAATGTAAGCATCAACATTAACATATTTCCGTGGATTTTTTGCTATTACGATACCTCTATAGGGTCTATCCTTGGGTATGAAGTCTACATCCTCAAAGAAGATCCATGCTAATGCTGCTGACCCAGCTAGGTCCCAGAAGTATATTTTCATCTCTACGAAGTCCCTCGTTAATAGGTTAATGGCTAGGCGAACCATATATCCCGTTCTAAATTCTCTATCCTTATGTACTGTTAAAACAACATTACCATTCTCTACTCTCTCAGCTACTACGTCCTTATAACCTAGTATGTAAAAGATACTGTAGACTCTATCTCCTTCATCGTACATAAGTAATGACCCATCCTTAAGCATCTTAGCTATATTTGCGTAAACCTTAATTAAATCCCAAGGGCTAAAGTGAGGCGTTGTAAGTCCCCAAAGGAGTGCTATATCATAGTATGATTTAATACCCATGTCCTCCCTAACGTCATGAACTAGGGTTTTAGCTTCAACACCTAAGACCTCCTTTGAAAATCTCTTAGCCTTACTTAGTACATCCCTACGTATATCTACAATAGTTAATTCAACACCTAATCCTAACTCATCCCTTAACACCTTACCTAAGGCAATTCCGCCAATACCCGTCCCTCCACATACATCAACTATCCTAACACTGGATAAGCCCTTAACTAAGGAGCTTAACCACTCATGCTTTAATAATGTCTTAAACACATTTAATGACTCCTCAAATCTCCTACGACCTTCATCACTAAATGGATCCTCAGGCCAGGAGTATATTTTGTAGAGCTTCTCCATATACTTTGAGTACTTTTCATTAGAGTTTTCATCCATACGTCATCGTTAATAGTATATAACCTCCTTATATATATCTGATATGCCCTTCACGTACAAATAGAGTGTTGAGTCTCTATAACCTAAAGACACTCTTAGTATATGTATTGGTCTCCAACCAGGAATTTCAAAGTCTAATGTTATAACTTTTGTACCCATTCTCAGCTCCCTCTCAAGCTTAGGTCTAAGCATTCTATTGACTGAAGTTAGTAGGTACATGTAGACTATAGTTGCATCATTAAGGCTTACGTTAAAGAAGTCATCATTTATGAAGACTATCTTATCATACACTCCTAATTTTCTTGCTCTCTCCTTAGCTTTTTCAATTAGGTCCTTATTTAATTCTATACATACCGCTTTAGCACCTCTTAAACTAGCTTCTATAGCTACCCTACCATCACCACATCCTAAATCATAGAATACGTCATTAGGTCCAGGTTTTGCTAACATCATAACGTAAGGTAGTAATTCAGTCCTTGTGGGGACCCACGGTGCTAGTATGCCCCTACTATAGAAACTTGAATTTAGGCTATATACCACCTATACAGCACCTCCTAGTCATAGACCGCTACTACCTAATTGGTGGTTAGAAACAACCAGAAAATAACTTTATTATAAATACATTACGGATAGAGGAGAATACATTGAGCTGTAGTGAGCTAAGGATTAATAGGGATGCCGTAAATAAGGTAGCTAATATCCTTCGTAAGGTAGGGTTAGATAGGATTCTGAGCATAGAGCTTATGGATCCTCAATTTAAGGCTATAAAGAACTTAAGTACTGCCTGTAGAGAGTTATCGCCCATACTCTCATACCTTAATGCATTAGTTAGCTACCAACTAAATTGTAGAGGTGAGGATTATTGGTGGGAATTTAGTGATTACATGAGAAGGATATGCACCATAATAGGCGATGATAAAATAGTTGAAATATTAATAGAATTCATTAAGTCAAGTAAATGCAATAGAGTTGGTAAGGATATTAAAGCAAGAAGAGTTTTGAGACTACGGAACGTCTTAAGTGACATATGTAAGCTGAGTTTTAGAGAAGACTACATTAGCGTATGGAAGCTAACGTATAAGGTATTGGAGAGTAAACCGTACAGTAAAACTGTAGTTTTCTCAATTAAGATGTTATACTACGGTTTAAGAGCTATACGTAATAGAGTTAAGACATTACCCTATGAAATACCCATACCTATTGATAGGAGAATAGCTAAGATTACTTACTCAATAGGGCTTATCTTAGGTACTAAACACTGGTCTCAAATACTTAGATGTCCACAAATAGCTACTAAAGCTTGGAGCTTAATATCTAAATTATCTTCAATACCTCCCTTACATATTGATTCATTGATATGGCTAATACCTAATAAGAGTCTTAGCAATGACTTAAGGAGTATATTAGGTAATGAATTAACTAAAGAGATTGAGGAGCTCATTAAGTTGTAGAGGTAACCTTATTTCTTAATTGATTAATCTACTTAATACTAAGTCCCTCATGTAAATATACTTACTTTAGAACTACCTAGTTTATTAGTTACGACCTCTAATATTAATTGGGGGTTACACTAAATGGTAACTATTAGGTGGCATGGACATGCATGTTTTGAAATAGTTTCATCTGATGGTATGGTAATAGTTATAGATCCACATGATGGAGGTAGTATAGGTATAAAGCCACCTAACGTTAGAGCTGATGTAGTATTGATGACTCATGATCACTTCGATCATAATGCATGGCACATAGTCCTAAAGGAGGGCGGTGAGAAGTACTTAATGCGTGAAGGTGAGTTCACGATAGGTAATAAGTATAAGGTCTTAGGTGTTAAGGCGTACCACGATAAGTACAAAGGCAGAAGGAGGGGTGAGGTAGTAATGTATAGGTTAGAGGTTGATGGGATTTCAGTATTGCATGTAGGTGATTTAGGTCATATACTTGATCCTGAAGTAGCTAACAAGTTAAGGCCCATAGACATACTTATGGTACCTGTGGGCGGCGTCTTTACCGTTGATGCTAAGGAGGCGTATGAAGTCGTTAAGGAATTAGAACCTAAAGCTGCTATACCTATGCACTACTGGATTAGAGGTATAAACCTACCCCTAGCTCCCGTAGATAATTTCCTGTCTATAGTTGATTACGAGATAGTTAGACTTGATAGTAATGTCTGGTCTATAACCAAGGACGAGCTTGACCTCTGGGAAACCACAAAAGTTGTCGTTTTTAAGGAGCCTTAAGTAAGGATTATCCTCTAGCAAGTTCCGTAATGCTTGACTTATTATTTATAAAGCTTATGATAGCCTCCCTAATTAACTCAGAACGGGGAATACCAAGTTTCATAGCAAGCATATCAAGCCTCTCTAGAAGTTCCTCGTCGATCTTAAATGTCACAACCCTCACTCTTCGCACACCCTTGATTTTCTTCGTGGTGGAGGGAGTTAATACCTTCTCTCCTCTCTTAACTTTAAATACTATATGGAGGAATCCTAAAGGAAGTATACATATTATAGCTAGTTTTAAATACTAGGACTTAGGTATCTCTCTTGGAGGGAGCAGACATACCGACAGTTCATATATCACTACCAGAGAGAGTGTATAGTGAGTTAAAGAGAATAGCTAGTGATATGGGAATACAGCTCACAGACCTAATTAAAATGTTTATTAAATTCGGCTTAACAGGTGGATTAATCAATAACCAAGGTAATGGTCCTTTAAATACCCCTCTAATATCTAAGCTTGAAAGGGACATAGCCTACCTTAAGGGTAGAGTCTACGTTATTGACAATATGTTAAGAGAGCTTCAGTCCAGGCTTGAAGAAATTGAGAGAAGACTTGAGGAAATCGAATCACCTGACGTACTTCTCAACATTAAGAGATACGGTGAAGGTAGACTTAATAAACCTTAGAAGAACTATAGAAACGGCCCCGCTTAAAGCCCCGTGTCACGGGGCATGATGAAGCGGGGAGGGCCACCCCCGGCTCTTCTCGAGATTACCTCGTAACAGCTTCCTTAATCCTCTCTACAAGTTCTCTTGACTTACTACTTAGGAACATCCTTTCTCTAATGGGCGATATTATATTTATTAAGTAGTTAGCAACAGCGTTCTTTAGATCTAGGGGATGTATCTTTCCCTCTGTATAAAGTTTTTCTAGTTCATCATAGGACCATACAGTTAACGTTCCACCATATTTTGAGGGTCTCTCGATGATGAACTCTTTCTCCTCACCCCTGAATATTACGTACTTAGCTATTGCTAATATGGGATTTCCTTCAGCAATTCTTGGAGGGCAATATGCCCTTCTTATCTTATCCCTAATCTCCTCATCACTGTCCGTGATGAATATTGCTGATTTTGGCTTTGACTTGCTCATCTTAACTTCAGCATAATATTCATCCTTAGGCATGCCCTTAAAATCCATTCTACCACCGCCCTCAAGGGAGGGTAAGAGTGGTGTATGTACTGCAACTACCTTCTTTAAGTTAAGTTTCTCAGCAACATCTCTTGCTAGCATATGCGCCTTTCTCTGATCCATACCACCTAATGCGATATCTAGGTTCATGTATAGTATGTCTGCTACCTGCATTAAGGGGTAAATGAGCTTAGAGAAGTCTGTTTCAGCCTCTTCAGCCTTCCTACCCATGATCGTTAGTGCCCGCTTAACCCTAGCAAGTGATGTAGCCTTAGCAATTCTTAAAATAAGCTCCCAGTACTTCATGTCCTTAACTAGGTCTTCAGCGTAAACAAGTTCATAACGTCCTTCTAAACCAAGGGAGTTAAGTACTTGAGCAACATGATCAGCAGCATATCTTATCAAACTCATATCACCACCTAACTTATCATTAATCCATGCATGCCAAGTAGCGGCTAGCAACTTCATCTTAAAACCAACATCAACTAAGTCCTTAAATTTGTAAGCCCATATAAGCCAGCCAACATGAAATATCCCACTAGGCTCAAAACCTAAGTACCCTACACCTGCACCCTTCTCGAGGAGTTCTTTCAATTCATTAATTGTAACTACTTCCTCCACGTTCCTTAATACTATATTGAGCTTAGTTTCAACATCCAGTAGAGATCACCAAATGTTCTAAGAGAGTAAAGTACTTTTAATTTTATCCTAACCTAGATGAAGATGTAAGAGAGCTTTCGCGATCTTCTGCACTTACCTACGACGAGAATCTTATAGCCACAATATGGGCATCTATTATCCCTCGTTAATTTACATTCTACTACACCATAATGTGTTCTCTCAATTACCACTTTACCGCATTTAGGACATCGCGTATGCAGGTAGTCAGTCGTAGCTATATTACCTATGTAGACGTATTCGATACCTTCTCTCTTAGCTTTATCGTAAACTTTCTTTAAAGTACTTAGAGGTGTTGGTGGTTCATAGTAATTATAGGCTGGATAGTACCTGTTGATATGTAGGGGTACTTTAGCTCCTAAATACTTTAGATGTGCCTCGATAACTCTATCTATGCATTCATCCCAATCGTTAGCTTTAGGAACGATTAGGTATACTACTTCAACGTGGATACCTAGCCTCAAGGCCTCTGAAAGCGTTTTAAGTATTTCATCAGGATTTGGTATCCCCATAAACCTTCTATAAGTGTCAGGACAGCCCTTAACATCAGAACTCATAGCATCAAGTCCTGCATTCCTAAGCTCCTTAAGAGCTTCAATAGTCATTGAGGCATTAGTTACCATGGTGTTATAAAGTCCTTTCTCTTTAGCTATTCTAAATACATCAAGAAGGTATTCAAAGTGTATGGTAGGCTCATTGAAGCTTGCACATGTACCCTCATCACCCCACTTTAGAGCGTAGTCTACGATCTTTTGAGGAGGTATGAAGCCGTTATCCTCGGGGGGTGGAACCTTACTTAAATGCCAGTTTTGACACCATGGACATAAGAAATTACACCCCCAACCACTAAATGTTGTTGCATATGAGCCTGGCCAAAAGTGGTGAAAAGGTTTTATCTCTATAGGTCTTGACTCTATAGCTGATATTTTGCCATATCCTATATTATATAGCTCACCATCAACGTTCATGTAATTACCGCATAAACCCCTGCACCCTGGAGGTATTAAACATCTCCTAATACATGTACCACATCTAACCTTACCGTCTACTAACTTCTTTTGAAGTAATGCCTTAACTCCCTTCATTATTTCCATCACTTAAGTTTAAGGCTTTCCCTCAATCTATTGAGGAATTCCTCCCTATTAACTATAGTTCTCTCATGAACTCCCTGACCTATTTTCTTATCCCTCCACCAAGCCTCAACCCAGAATGTTAACCTCCTACCATCAACACTAAGTAAAATACCTCTAATCTCAACCTCATCACCTATCGGAGCTGCTGCTAGATGTCTTACGTTAACTAGCGTACCCACGGTAGTAAATCCGTGGGGAAGTTTATCTTCAACATCTAACCTGGATGCTTCCTCCATGAATGCTATCATTGAGGGCGTCGATAAAACTTCAACATCACCTGAACCTACATGCTTAGCCGAATGCTCTGGTAGTGTCTTAAACCTTCTAATAAACCTTAGGCCTGGAATTAAACCCTTAACTTCAGTACCCATGTATACACCCAAGACTAAATAATGAAATACTTAAATATTAAATAATTAATTACTAACACCTCAAAACCTAAGATAAGGGATATTACTCTTGAATCATATCTAAAGAAAGGTTTAAAGTCATCAACTTTAAGGTAAAGTGCTTCCTCGTAATTTGATGAATACTCAGCTACAGATAAGAAGCTTACAGCTAGGCCCTTCCATACCTTCTCACCCTTAAGTTCATTAGCTAAGATCGAGTCTTTAACATCCTTTAAGACATGCGGTATTACCTTCCATAAGAATGGTGCAAATAATGTGATACCCTTGCTAAGCCTTAGCTTATGTAATAAGTAAGATAGCTCCATGGGATTCCACAGAAATATGGCTGTAAGTACTGACGTTGAAGTTACTAAGACCCTTAATGAAATAATGGCTGATTCAATGATGGATTGAGTAAAAGGTAACGTTGTCACTAAGTACCAGAGTGAAGGAATAAAGGACATTATGAGTGAGTATGTGAATAATTTTAACGTTCTTAAAACTGTGTGTAGAGCAATTATTATAGCCGTAGCGTAAAAGAGTACTTGAAGATTAGCTTCCCTAACCATAGCTATTATTAAGGCAGCTAATGAAATGTTTAATGCTATCGAGGAATGCTTGTACCATGCATCATTACCTATAAACAAAGCCCTAAGAATTAACTCTAAGATTAAACTAACAAGCTTAATTAACGCTTTAGCCAAGCTCGTACACCCACGAACTTATAAATCTAAGATCCTCATCATGCGATGAAATTATGACAGCTACGCCCTCCCCAGCTAAGCTAACAATACTCTTAAGTACCTCATACTTTGATTTAGGATCTAAGCCTATTGTCGGCTCATCTAAGAGAGCTAAATCAAATTTCCTAGCAAGTATTGAAGCAATAGCTAATCTCCTACGCTCACCAGTACTTAGCTTCATTATGGGTGTTCTAGATAGTTCTTTTAACCCAAACTTAGACAGAATATCTAGCCTACCTAAAACCTCTGCTTCAGGTGTAGGTTCGGAGAAATAGAGCAGGGGATTGTCAGGTACGTATATAGTCTTACCGTGAACTCTCACATAACCTTCTCTAGATCTAAACTTCTTAGCTATAAGCCTCAATAAGGTTGTTTTCCCGCAACCTGAGGGTCCTTTAATCCATACAATTTCCCCTCTTCTGACTTCGAATACCACATCTTTCAATACTTCAAAATCACTACCAGGGTAGGAGAAGCTTTTTATGCTTACATCACAAATAACCTCACCTACATCTTCGGGAGGTCTTAAACTTTTTATCAATGCTCTCCATTTTACGTAGGGGTCTTTAACACCATTGATATCAGTTAATGTCCCGTTAGTTAGAAATAGAATTTCATCAACAACGCTCCTCCAACGTTCAATATAATGATCGATTATGATTAAGGACTTACCTAGTCTCTTCAACTTTAATACACCATTAATAACCTTAATGGCATTACCCGGATCTAAGTGTGATGTCGGCTCATCAAGTAATAATAGTTTCTTATTACTACCTATACTCACTATGAAGTTAAGTCTTTGAATTTCACCTGAACTTAAAGTAAATGTAGTTCTATTCTCAAAGTTTTCTAATCCATACTCCTTAAGGTATTTAGTTATGAGATTACGTTTAAGATCTGTAAATGAGGCTATTTCCGACCAAACATAAGGTGTTACCACTGTATACCATGGTTCTTGAGGTATGTACAGTACTGCATGTTCAGCCTTAAGCTCCCTAGGCTTAGGCTTTATGGCCCCTGATACCCAACCCTTAATGACATCAGGAATTATTGATGCAATAACTCTTAATAATGTTGTTTTTCCAGAGCCCGAAGGACCTGATATGAGTATTGCCTCGCCTTCCTTTAAACTTAAACTAATACCCTTTAACACTTCACCTCTTAACGGAAAGCTTACTCTTAGATCCCTTATACTTAGTACTACCACTACCTCCCACCGCCTTACTAATGAATGACGTTATAGGTAAGGCTACTGATAATCCAACAAATACCTGTCCGAAATTAACTGGTACTTCTACAAAAGCTTGTTCTGGTGGTGCACCGTAAATTATGGGGTTAGTGAAGAAGTATTCATACATGAAGTAACCAAAAACCATCACTAACCCTCCGGTAAGCATTGACAATGCTAAGCTAACATTTTCTCTACCCTTAACTAAGGCTAGGTAAAGAAGTATTAATGTAATAGTAGCACCGATTATCACCCAAATGTGCCAGCTGATAACTACTCTACCACTAAGTAATATTGCTCTAAACCCTAACAGGTCGATAGGTATGGAACTTAGTTCAGCAATACCAGAAAGTTTAAATATACCGACAATGGAGATTACCATACCAACAAATGTTGATGTAAGTACTGATAAGTATTTTACATAACTCAAAGGTTTTGCTGATAGGATCCTAGCTAGATATGATACCATAAAACCCTCAGCAAACTTTATTACTAACGTACCTGGGGCGAAGATACCATAACCTGTGACGACATCAGCTAAAGCTGAGCCAACACCAGCTGCTATTCCAGCACTAAGTGGTGTGAGCAGTAAGGCTATAACATATATACTTGCCTCACCAAGATTAAAGTACCCTCTAGTAGCTGGTATGTATATCTGAAGTATTATGGTGGCAACAAACACTAAGGCTGTGTACATAGCGACTTTGACTATACTACTATACCTCATACCCATAGCCCAATAAGCATTAGGCTAAAAGTTTAAGGAGGTTAACCTCACTATAGCCCTCAATATAGCTACTTAAGTATCATTAACCCCTTAGTAGTTACTTCATAGATCTTCCTTATTCTACCACCAATGCTCTTAAAGCTACTAACCCTTACAAAACCTAATCTCTCTAACTCCTCCATATGCTGATACAATGTTCTAAGACCTACCTTAACGCCATAGCTATTCCGTAAGATTTTCCATATAGCATATGGATGAAGAGGGCCTTGAAGCGTAAGTATTTCCAGTATTTTTAACTTTGTATACCCTATCTTAATTTCATCGAAGTACTTAACATGTTTATCAGCAATTAGTCTTAATATTGATGTATCACTCAAGGAACTACCAGTAAGTAGCACTACAACCTCATCATCCCTACTTAATTCACCCATGCTATGAAGCTTAATTAAGGCAGCAAGAGAGGATGCTCCTGTAGGCTCTATGAGCATACCTTCAAGTTCAGCTAATAACTTAATCGAACTTAGTACTTCACCCTCACAGACAGTAATTATTAAACCATTACTATCCCTTATTACTTCGTTTACAGCATCTTGAAGTAAGGGCTTATCAACACTTATGTCTTTGAGTATTGGTGTTGAACTACATCCCTTAACACCTATTACCCTACTTGAACCCCCCAATTCCCTTAATGCCTGCCATACCATCGTCAGTAGTGCACCATCACCTATAGGTACTATTAAGGTGCTTGGATGCTTACTGAGCTTGAGAAATATCTCGTAATATATGGTTCTATACCCGTCGAGGAGGTAGGGATTAGTGGGCGTTACAGGTAATGATTCCTTTAATCTAGCAACCCTCTTTAGAGCATCTTCATATGTTTGTGTGAACTCTACCTTATGCGCTAGTATGAGTGTCTGATAGGCTTTAGAAGGCGAAACGCTATGTGGCATGATGACATGTGTTCTAATCTTTGCCCTCCTGGCATAAGCACTAACCGATATTCCTAAATCACCTAAGGAGGCGATACTTAATCTATTGTAGCCTGAGTTTAATGCTGTAGTAACTAAGGTCGCAGAACCTCTATCTATGAAAGTACCTAGAGGATTTCTTGATTCATCCTTAAGGATTACACCTCTAATGCCTAAGTAGTCCTTAAGATTTTTAGCTTCAATTAATGGTGTTAAACCCTCACCTAATGTTACGCCTAACCTCTCACCTGAAGCACTTATTAAGTATTTCCTGAAAGTCCAAACACCTTGATCAAGAAGCTCCCTCCGTAGACCATCAATACCCGGTATATTCTTAGGTATTAGTGGCCCACCACACTTAGGACAGCTAAGCTTAATTGGATAAGGTTCATATCTTTCCCCACATTTAATGCACTCAAGCACCTTCCGCATCACTATCCATACCAACTACGGCTAACCGATAAATTAGGTATGCCCTTCTTGAGTATGGGTGTATAGGATGAGTGAACTTCCTAAGGTAGCTGTTGGCGCCTTAGTGGTAGATAATAAGTTAAGAGTTCTCCTAGTTAAAAGGAAGTACCCTCCAGCACCTAATAGATGGTCAATACCCGGCGGACATGTAGAGCCTGGAGAGGAGTTAAAGGAGGCAGTTATTAGGGAGTTAAAGGAGGAGACTGGCATTGAAGGCTTTAATCCCAAGCTTATAGCTGTAACAGAGTACATATCGTTAGGTAATGGTCTCAGATATCATTATATAATAGTGGATTTCTTGATTAAGGAGTTTAGAGGCGAGTTAAGACCTTGTGATGAAGTACTTGATCTAGGGTTTTTCAACCTAGATGAAGCGTTCGACCTAAAATTAACAGTAACTACTAGAATGTTACTTAAACATGTAAGGGAGAGAGGTTTTGAGGAGGTAACCCACATAATCTTTAAGGAGCGTAGGGTGTAGAGACTTGGTATATGCAAGGATAGCTGGTGTTGATGTTGGTGACGCGTACCCTGTAAGAATTATGGCGGTGATAAACGTTAGTCCCGAATCATTCTATTCCGGCTCAATATTTACAAAACCTGATGAGATAGCTGAAGTGGCTGAGCGATTCGAAAGGGAGGGCGCTAACTTTATAGATGTAGGTGGTAGATCTACAGCTCCCTACAAGAAGACTGACATACCTCTTGAAGAGGAATTAAGGAGAGTTATTACCGCTATAAAGTACATAAAGGAGAACACCTCAATTAAGATCCCTATATCGGTAGACACTACATCGTCCATAGTAGCTGAAAAGGCATTAGAGGTTGGTGCATCGATAGTAAATGATGTAAGAGGTCTTAAGGGAGATTTAAGGATGGCTAAAGTCGTAGCTGAATATGATGTACCGGTAATCATATGTGCTTACAAGGATGTAGTATCAGGTAGCTACAATCCCGTACATACAGTCATTGAGGCACTCACTGAAAGCTTAGAAATAGCCTCTAAGCATTCAATAGACTTAAGTAAGGTCGTTATAGATCCTGCTATAGGGTTCTTTAGACCCAAAGACTATCCATGGTATATATGGGATTCAGTAATACTGAAGTCTCTCAAGGCCTTAAGGGTATTCAATAAGCCTATACTGGTGGGTGTGTCTAGGAAGTCATTCATAGGTGCCATAACTGGTAAGAAAAGACCTGAAGAAAGGCTATGGGGGAGTCTAGCAGCAACAGCAATTGCAGTTTATAATGGTGCTCATATAGTTAGAACTCATGATCCTAAAGAAACTAGGGATGCTGTAATGGTGGCTAAATTCATACGTGATGTAAGTTCCTAATTATGTTTAGGAAGTTATCTATCTTACTAGTTATTAATTCGTAATTCTCTACATACTCTAAAATATCTTCGATGAAGAGGGGTTTTGTATCACTAAACGCTGTAGCTAAAGTTACTGCCATAATTGCTCTACCACTTACGCTACCACCTAAACTAATGCTGCAAAGTAATGCTTTAGTGGGGTCACCTTCGGAACGTATGAAGCAATAGAGTGCTGTAGGTATTGAGGAGTGGGCTAAGCTACCATTACCTAATACCTTAACGACGTCTTTAGGTTTCTTGTTTAGTAATTTAGCTAGTATCTTTATCCTTAAAGCTAAGCTTCTCTCTTCATACTTAATCTTACTAATCAGTGCGTTCAATAACTCATGAGGGCTTAAACCATGCATTACATTAAAGAGACTAAACGAGTATATTTTTGAAGCTTCAATAGATATTGGATGTAGATGTGTTGCTAACGCCTGTCTTTCAGAGTTAACAAGAACCTCATTAAGATCCTTAAAATATATAGCAATTGGTGTAGACCTTAGCACACACTCATCATCTGGTAGATTGTACTTCATATTAACTTCCTTAACTGCTTCATCCCATGGAATACCCATCCTAATGAGCCTAACAACAGCTGAAGATACTATGCTGTAACTTCTTACATCATAAGCAATTCTTAAGGAATAACTAAATCTTATAGCAAGTGATTGTGCATCGACGGTACCCCTTTCTACTAGTTCATCAATTACGGCAAGCATTGACTCAGTCTTTGAACTATAGCATAACCTACCACCGCATATGTCTAGATATTTCACTAAATCCTTGTTAAATTCATCTATCCAGTTATCTTTAATGGGCATATCTATGAAATTATACATTAATGTGATTACATCAGTTATAATAAAGGAGTATAGTATGTTCCTTCCTTTCATTATCAGATAATTAGATAAGCCTTCTTTAACCTCTCATCAGCTAATATCTTCCTAGCATCACCTTCGATCACTATCCTACCTAACTCCATAACATAACCTCTATCAGCTATTTCCAGACTATTCTTAACATGCTGTTCAACAAGTAGTATCGTTACCCCTCCTTCATCTCTCAACTTCTTTATTACGTCAAAAATCATCAGTACAATCTTAGGTGCTAACCCTAGGCTTGGCTCGTCAAGTAGTAATACCTCTGGCCTAGACATTAAGGCTCTAGCTATTGCTAGCATCTGTGATTCGCCACCACTTAACGTACCAGCTAACTGGTACTTTCTTTCCTTAAGCCTCGGGAATAACGTAAATACAAATTCTAGGCTATCCTCTAACTTCTCTCTTGCTCTCTTAGTTATTGCGCCAGCAATTAAGTTCTCATATACCGTTAACGTATTAAATAGTTTTCTGCCTTCGGGAACCATAGTTAGACCTAGCTCAACCCTCTTATGCGTTGGTAAGTTACGGATGGACTTACCGTTATATATTACGTCACCAGAATATAGTGTGGTCATTCCCATTATAGTCCTTAGTGTAGTTGTCTTACCAGCTCCATTAGGACCTACTAAGGCAACTATTTCACCCTTCCTAACGGTTATACTTACATTATGAAGTACTCTAAACTCGCCATAACCTGCTTCCACATTACGTAATTCAAGGAGGTTCATCCTATCACCCTTTAAATAAGCTTTGTTCCAAGGTATGCCTCAATAACTTTAGGATCATTAGCTACCTCCTCGGGTCTACCTTCAGATATCTTCCTTCCCTCATGCATAACTATTATTCTCTCACTAATATTCATTACAAACCTCATCACGTGCTCCACAACAATTAATGTTATTCCAAGTTCATCTCTGATCCTTGTTAAGACCTTAGCTAGCCTCAACATTTCATGGGGTCTTAAACCAGCAGCTACCTCATCCAGTAATAGGAGTTTGGGCTTTGTAGCTAATGCTCTTGCTAAATCTACGAGCTTATGCTCTATCAAGGTTATCTCACTACCTAACTTATGGAACCTATCCTTAGGTATCCCTATAAACTCGAGAATACTTTCAGCCTCCTCCCTTGCTCTATCAACGTCACCATACCTTAGAAGTGCACCTATGGTTACTGTGTCTACTATTGATATCTTCCTGAAAGGTCTAATTTTCTGCCATGTCCTCGCAATACCCTTCTTAGCTATCTTATGCGGCGGTAACCCAGTTATGTCCTCACCCATAAAGAAGACCTTACCTCTTTCAGGCTTATAGACACCCGTAATACAGTTAAATAAAGTTGTCTTACCAGCTCCATTAGGGCCTATCAAACCTAGAATCTCTTTTTCAGATACGTCAAAGGATACGTCATTAACTGCTATGAGACCTCCAAATCTCTTAACTATATTCCTCACACTTAGTATTCGATTAACCATAGCTACCACCTCTAAACCTCCTTCTAATAGATTCTATTAGGCCGCCTAAGCCCTCAGGCTTTAGAACACCTACAAGCACTATTAGTAGTCCGTAAATTAGCAGATAGAGTCCTGGTATTGTTGCACCAAGAGTACCTCTCAGGTACTCCTCAATAGATCTCAAGATTACTGCAGCAGTAAGTACACCAGTGATAGATCCTAAACCACCAACTAGTCCTATTACTGCTATTACTATTGCTAACCATGGGTTAAACATTCTGTAGGTTACTATGCTAGTTAAGCTTACATAAATACCGCCAACGAATCCCAGTATTCCTGCATAGATCATTAGTGCGTATAGCTTGTATCTCCTAACGTCAATACCTAATGCTTCAGCAGCTAGTTCATCCTCTCTAATCGCTGCTAGATAATATCCTAGCTTAGACCTCTTAATCACTATGTTTAACCATAAAACGAATACAAGCATTACTACGAGCATGTAGTATAGAGGCTCATATCTTCCAAACCTTAAGTAATACCAAGACCACTCAAAGTATGGTAGGTATATCTCTGTTGAACCATATATTAACCAGAAGATTCTCTGTATTATTACAACTAAGGATGCTGTTAGCAATGCGTACCATACCTCCTTAATACCAAACCTAAATGTCGGGTATCCCACCATAACCGCTAAACCTATAGCTGCTAAAGCTCCTAGAGGCATCCCTATCCACGGAGTTATCTTATAGAACGCTAGAAGCAATCCTGAGATAGCGCCACCAATACCTAGATAAGCAGTTGCTGCAAGATCTAACTGACCTGCATAACCACCAATTATATTCCATGCTAAGGCCATGATTGCTGTTAAAACCACTTGTGCAGCCAAGTATATGTAATAGGTATTAAACCCTAATACAAAGGGAAGTAAGGAGAATATTATTAATACTACCAGAAGTTGAGTAATGGTTTTCCTGTCAAGTGCTTTAACCCTAACCAATACCATCACCTCCTAGCGAATAAGCCCCTAGGTCTTAACCATATGATTATTAAGAACGTAAGATACAAGAATAGCTCTCTAGCACCTGCTGATATTAGCGTCATGCCTAAGCTCTCAATGATGCCTAGTATAAGTCCTGAATAGAGTACACCTATAACACCTCCTAGACCGCCCATGGCTACTATAACCCAGGATAGTAACCCGTAGAGTAATCCAACGTAGGGGTCTGCTCTACTAAAGGTCATTATTAGTGATGCAGCTATAGCTGTTAATGCAATTCCTAAACCAAAGGTTACAGCATACACCTTTCTAATGTTTATGCCCATGAGTTGGGCAGCTTCCCTATCATCGGCTGTGGCTCTAACTGTGATACCCCATGTAGTTCTGGTAAGTAGTAGGTGCATCGTGAAGAGTAGCGCTAAACTTATGACTCCAGCAACAACCCTAGAGAGAACTATTGTTATGGGACCTATATGTAGGGGTATGTTAAATACTGTAAACGGAACACCTCTAGGTTCGGCATGGAATATAGCCAAGGCAGTATTTCTTAATATCATGAGTAATCCGACGGTAACAGCTATCTGTATTAATGGTTCAGATCCTAGGATAGGCTGTATTACAGCTCTATAAATAGCAATACCTAAGAGGAAGAAGAGAGGTACTGTTATGAACACCGTTAATGTTGGATCGACAAGTAATGCTGTTGCTACTATGTAGGTGAAGTAGGTTCCCAACATGACGAAGTCCCCATGAGCGAAGTTTATTATATCCATCACACCAAAGATTAGTGCTAAGCCAAGAGCTACAAGAGCATAGAGCAGACCGTTTAAGACACCATTTATTAAGCTCTCAACGACTAGGGCTGGCTCAACTACCATAATCAACACCAACTACGTTCTTCACTAATGAATTAAGGTAAACATTTTTAAGCATACATCAATATTAGTATTGAGACTAAATATTAAGTTCTAAAAAGAATATATTGATATTAGCCTTTAGCTCCTGGCCAATCAGGTCTTGGGAATATGGGCTGAACCCCAGGTTCTGCATCAGGCCATACCACAACTGGAACTAATTTACCATCCTTTAACTGTACTTGTAGAACTGCTGTTCCAGCGTAAATGTTGTCTCCGTTCTCATTGAACTTTATCCTACCCGTTGGGTATAGTTGTGCGGCAATGCTATTCCTGTCGTTGAGGTCTAGAGCTAGGAATGCTGCTCTTAGGTGGTCAGGGTTAAGTGGGTCATCAGGGAACATCTCACCAGCCTTCTCTAATGCCTCCTTAATCACCATTATTGAGTAGAAGATTATTCCACCAGCCTCTGTTGGTAACTTACCGTACCTTTCTATGAACTTCTTAACTATGTACTTATTCCATGGTGTTGGTCTCGCTGGGTTATAGCTATAGGTATTAGTGAACCATAATACTGCCTTACCAGCTGCCTTAATCGACTCAGGATCCGTGTAACCACAAGCACCAGCACCAGCTATGAACATGGGCTTGAATCCCATACCTTGAATTGCTTTAGCTATCAGTACTCCATCATGGAAGTATGGTATTGATATTACAATGTCTGGGTTAAGGTCTAATAGCTTACTAACCAGAGGTGTTGCGTCAGCTATGTCATACGGGTATTCAATATGATCTAGAACCTTCACTCCAGCCTTCTCAAGTATCTCAATTGCTCCCTCAGCAACGTTGTGGCCGAATATTGAGTCTTCATTCATTACGACAGCAGTCTTTATGGTTAGTCCAGCCTTCTTAGCCATCTCAAGTACGAACCTGGCTGCTGATCTACCATGGTCGCTAGCCTTGGGTGCTGCTCTAAATACGTACTTCCAACCCTTCTGTGTTAGCCAATCTACTAAGGCATCCATAACTAGGATAACCTTCTCCCTCTCAGTAACCTCAGCAATACCTGCTGTAATTCTGCTTATGTAGGCGCCAACAACTATTGGTGGATGGTACTGTGATATTAACTTCTCAGCAGCTAGCTTACCAGTCTCTGGGCTTTCACCTGCGTCTTCAACAACTAACTTTAACTTAGCTCCACCTAACGACTTAATACCTCCTAGCTCATTATTTATTATGTCAATCATCAACTCAGCTGCTTGCTTAGCTTCAATACCGAATACTGCGTGAGCTCCGGTTAAGGGCTCGATAAGCCCTATGATTATCTCCTTGATCTTGGGCTTAACTGGTGTAGGTGCTACGGTCACGGTCTTAGTCTGTGTCACGGTAGCTGTCTTCGTTAATGTTTGCGTTACGGTAACCGTTGCCGGGGCTCCAGGGGCTAAAGTAGTTGTCACTGTAGTAGTTATGGTACTTGTTACGGTAACAGGTGCTGGCGGCTTAATAACTGCTGATGCCACACCATATCCTATAGCTATACCTATGAGCAATGCAACTATGACAGCGATAATTGTTAATGTTGTAGCAGAGACTCCACTTGAGAACCTCATTACCAGAACTCACCTACGATTATAATCTTAAGGCGTACCTTAAATATTTTTATTAGAAAAACTTAATACATTTTAATACAATTCAATCATACCTTAAATTTTTCACGTATACGCCTCAAATTCTCTTCTAAGCTCCTTAGCAGCTTTTAATATAGCATCAATAATTTTCTTATACCCCGTACACCTACATAGGTTACCCTCTATAGCCTTCTTAACCTCATCGGGTGTTGGGTTGGGATTTCTTTTTAGTAGAGCATAAGCTGTAAGTATGAACCCTGGCGTACAGTAGCCGCATTGGATTGCTCCAACACTTATGAATGATTTAATTAGTGACTTAACTATAGGTCCATTAAGGCCCTCGATGGTCACGATTTCATGTCCCTCAACCTGAGGCGCTAATATCATGCATGAATATACGGGCTTACCATCCATGAGTATGGTACACGTACCACATTCACCACGCTCACATCCTCTCTTTACGCTTCTAATCCCTAGTTTAAGCCTTAATACATCGAGTAATATCTCATTAGGTTTAACGTCAAGCGTTACGAGTTTACCATTTAATATGAATGAAACCTTCATGTATATCACCTCATAATCCTCAATCCTAATCTTTCAAGGGATTTAACTAAGGCATCACGTGTTAAAACCACTGACATATCCTTACGGTATTCAGCTGAAGCTCTAACATCACTAATAGGCGATATATCTTTTAATACTAATTTAGCTCCTTCACTTATTACATCGAGACCCACCTTCTTACCTTTTAGATAACTCTCTACAGTGTATGCCCTTATCGGTGTTGGAGCAACGGCACCTAGAGCAATTCTTGCTTCAGCGAAAGAGTCACCATTAACACTAACAAGTGTTGCTACTGAAACCACGGATAGGGTGAAGGCCTTCCTCCTACCTAACTTCATGAATGCTGTTCCTACATTCTTAACGTACGGTACTACGATTTCAGTAAGTATCTCATTCTTCTCTAGAGCAGTTTTTCTAGGGCCTAAGAAGAACTTACTTATCGGTATCTCCCTTTCACCTTTTAAACTCCTAACCTTTACTTTAGCTTCGTAGACTAGTAGTGGTGGTGCTGTATCTGCTGCTGGTGATGCATTACACAAATTACCACCAATAGTAGCCAAGTTCCTTATTTGCCAAGATGCCATAGACTCAATAGCTTCAGCAAGCAATAGTAACTTATCCTTAATGATTCTTGATTCTAGCAGTTCCTGCAATGTTGTTAAAGCCCCAATCCTAACTCTATCACCTTCATCTACGATATACTTAAGCTCATTGATGGATGATATATCTATTATATTCCTTGGCACGTACCTCTTAATCCTCATGTCTATTATTAAGTCAGTACCTCCAGCTAGTATCTTGAAGTCGTTAAGCTCACTAACTAAGATTAAGGCCTCCTTTAACGTCTTAGGTCTATAATAGTTAAAGTCAGGTAGCTTGTAGAACATTGCTAACCCCCTAATCTCTTCTTAATCTCAAAATACACCCTCTCAGGTGTTAATGGTAATGTAGTTATTCTAAAGCCTAAAGCATGAGCAACGGCATTAGCTATAGCTGCAGGTATAGGTATGAAAGCCATCTCACCTACACCCTTTGCTCCAAAGGGTCCGTACCTAAAGAGGTCTTCAACATAGACGGGCTTTTCAACTTCAGGCATATCAAGTGCTGTAGGAATTACATAGTCTGTTAAGTCAGCATTAACTATTCTGCCCTTATCATCGAATACGAGATTCTCCATGAGTACGTACCCTAAACCCTGAGCTACAGCACCTTCAATTTGCCCTTCAACCTGTACTGGATTTATTATCCTACCTGCAGCTAGTGCAGGCCATACTTTAGTTACCCTAACCTCACCTGTGTGGATATCCACAACTACTTCAGCTATTACCGCAACATAACTAAATGCAGGGTATGCATAACCTTGACCAACCCTATCGTCAAACCTACCTTTGGGTAAGAAGAAGTAGCCTGTAGCTGATGTCTCAATGCCTCTAGCATAGGCTTCCTTGATGAGCTCATCCCACGATATATACCTTTCCTCCCCACCCTTAACAAAGACCTTTCCATCCCTAATCACTATATCCTCAGGAGATGCTTTTAGAAGCTCTGAAGCTAGTCTATTAAGCCTCTCCCTCAACCTTGCCGCAGCCACGAAAACACCTATAGCACCTATGCTAGTACCTCTTGATGCGTGTGTTGCACCCGTATCTGGTGCATCTGTAGTTCCGAAGGCTATCTTTATTTTATCCATAGGAGCTCCTAAAACCTCAGCTACTATCTGCCTATGTGATGAGTTAGGAGATCCCTGCCCTATCTCAACTATACCTGTCCTAACGGTTACTGACCCATCCTTCTCTATAGTTATTACAGCATTAGACCAGTCTGGAACACCCCTACTTGTGCTTATACCATGCCATGCAACTCCTATACCTATACCCCTCCTATACCTTCCCTTATCCCTACCATACTCCTTACGCTTCTCATACCACCCAGATACTTTAGCTAGCTTAGAAACAGCTTCAGCTATTCCTACGGATTCTTCAAGTAATTGATTAGTTATGGTCCTAGAGCCCGGTCTTAACATATTCCTTAACCTAAACTCAACAGGGTCCATACCAAGTTTCTTGGCTAACTCATCCATCTGAGCTTCAGCTGCAAACTGTATTGATGGGTTACCAAAGCCTCTAAAGGAGCCTTGAGGTACTTTGTTAGTGTACACACAGTAGCCATCAACTTTAGCATGGGGTACTTCGTAAGGCCCTGAAGCATGTACTGAAGCTCTCCATAATATGAAAGGCCCCCTATTAGCATAAGCTCCTGTATCATGTATTATTGTAACGTCTATAGCCATGAGCTTACCATCCTTAGTCGCACCAGACTTATACTTAATTATTGTAGCCTCCCTCTTTGGGTGAATGTATATGGATTCCTCCCTACTATACATTAAGAACGTGGGCTTACCTATAAGGTATGCTGCAAGAGCTGCTTTAGCAGCAACAAGGGGGCCTTCATCGTCCTTACCACCAAAACCTCCACCTAGATATGGTACTACGATCTTAATGTTACTTGCTGGAATACCCAGAACTCTTGAAACTATTAACTGAGCTAAGTGTGGATGTTGAGCGGCTGTAATAACGGTTAATCTATTATCGAGACCTGGTATGGCAAGTGCAGCTTCAGGTTCTAAGTATGCATGTTCTTGATGATGGGTCCTATATTCATTCTCAACTATGATGTCGGATTTAGCAAAGCCCTCTTCAACGTTACCCTTTCTTATTCTCGTCCTAAATGCTATGTTACTACCTAACTCTTCATGTATTAATATATCAGTTCTCTTCATGGAGTCTAATGGATCTAGTAATGCAGGTAAGGGTTCATAGACCACCTTAATTTCTTCAGCAGCCCTTAACGCTTCATCTATATCCTCACTAACAATTAAGGCAATAGGCTCTCCTACGTATCTGACCTTACCCTCAGCAAGGAGGGGTTGATCAGGTAATGCATAACCAACTTGATTTTCTCCAGGGATATCAGATGATGTTATTAGTGCTTTAATTTTAGGATAGCTTACTAAGTAGCTCTTATCTATTTTAATGATTTTAGCGTGAGGCTCTGTACTAAGTACCTGTTTAACGAAGAGAATGCCTCCATCAAAGTAATCCTCAACAAACTTTGCCCTCCCTAGCGCCTTATCTAATGAGTCAGCTCTTTCAACGCCTTTACCGATAATTAGGAACTCCTTAGCTCTAAGCCATTTCTCCATTAACGTATAAGGATCCTCTATTACGCCCAAAGCCTGCACCTCAAGAAGGTCATTCACATAAATATTGAGAAGGAAATTTTAAGGTTTAATTATGCTAAAGAATTATTAGTAAGCTACGATGGATAAGACCTCTTTATTAATGATCCTAATGGTTTCTCTACAACTACCTTAAAGTCCTTAGCTATGATGTGGCCCCTAAGTATTGTATACTTCACCCTTCCCTTCAGTCTCCACCCTATAAACGGGGTTATGGGATTCTTAGAATACAGATCTTCACGTTTTATTACGATCTTCTCCTTAGGATTAACTATTACAAGATCGCCATCACTTCCTACCCTAATGACACCCTTCTTTGGGTATAAACCATAAAGTTTTGCTGGATTCTGAGCCATTAATTCAGGGATTTTAGTAATTGGCATTAAGCCTTCTAAGGCTGCATTAATCATTAATGGTAAGAATGTCTGAACCCCTATGAACCCTGAAGCCGCGTTCCAGATATCTCTTTTCTTCTCTTCAATGGTATGTGGTGCGTGATCCGAGCCTAAGTTGGTTATAGTCCCATCACGAATAGCTCTCCATAGCTCCTCTTTATGTGATCTATCTCTTATAGGTGGATTTACCTTCATTAGAGAACCATACTTAGCATAGTCACTTGAATCTAGATATAGATAGTGAGGGCATGTCTCACCATAAACGTTTAACCCACTAATTCTAGCATGCCTCAATAACACAATACCTTCTTTAGCACTCATATGAACTATCAGCACCCTACCCCCTGTTCTCTTGGAGTAAAGTATTAGCTTCTGAATAGCATCCTCCTCACATATGGGAGGCCTAGAATCTGTGTGTACTAATGGATCCCTCCTTCCTGTCTTCTTAACCTTCTCAGTAAAGTACTTAACTAAGTTCCAGTTCTCTGCATGGAAGGCTATCGTCACGTTATATTTAGAGGATTTAAGTAATATCTCGTAGAGACTACCATCGTTAGGTGCTGGTATATTTCCTGTGGTAGGTCCTAAGAAGACTTTAAACCCTACAGCTCCTTCTGATAGCATGTCCTCAAATTCATGAATATTAGCATCATGTAAAACACCTGTTAAGGCAAAATCTACATAGGCTTTCTTAGATAGTAATGCTGCTTTATTCCTTAAGATCCTACTATTCTCCACCGGGGGTAGTGTATTAGGCATCTCAATAACTGTTGTTACACCACCTGCTGCTGCAGCCATCGTGCCATGGGTAAAATCATCTTTATACTCTAAGCCAGGCTCTCTCATATGAACGTGCTCATCAACAATACCTGGTAATACAAGCATCCCCTTAGCATCTATAACCTCAAACCCTGAAGGCTTAGAAAGATTCTTACCTATCTCCCTTATCACGCCTTCCTCTATCACTATATCTGCTTGATATATACCATCAGGTGTTACTATGGTTCCATTTCTAACTACTAAATTACCTTCACTCATTTTTAACCCTCAAATAAAGTTTTGAAGTAAGGAATTAATGTTACGTACTAAGCTAATTTTGAGGCTTAAGCAGAATGCATAGTAAGGTTGAGGATTTACTTAAGGAGGTTATGAGAAGGTATGGAGTAAGTAAGAAGGACTTAATTGTTATAAGGATTGATGAAGTTCCTATGAGGATTCATCATTTAGTTCATGAACTAGGACGTAGGGGGTTAGTTATTGCTGAAGTATCTGTAATTGATGGAGAAGTTTATGTTATTGCCTTGAAGAGGTATTCTAGAGACTTAGGGTTAGTGCCAGAATATGGTATTAGCGATAAGGTCGATCGAAAGTAATGTAATTAGGGGTTAATGCTTAGCATAAAGCTTTTTTCCTAAAGTTAATGCCTATACTGGGATGTATGTTTTGCTTACTCAAGAACAAGTGTTTGATTTTATAGGTAGGAGTATCCCAAGGAAGGATGGAGTACTTAAGGTTACTGGTAAGGCTGTTTACACAAGCGATGTATGGATTCCCGGAATGTTGTATGGTAGAATACTAAAGAGTCCTTTTGCTCACGCAATAATAAAGAGAATAGATACCTCCGAAGCTGAGAAGTTAGGTGCGATAGTCATAACATATAAAGACGTACCAAGGAAACTGTTTAATCCTAGGTTAGTAAGCATTGAAGAGGATACCTTTAAGGATTGGGAAATACTTACGAGGCATCCTAAATATGTAGGAGAGCCCATAGCTGCTGTCGCTGCTTCTAATGAGGAGTTAGCTCAAAGAGCTTTAGAATCTTTGAGAATAGAGGTTGAGAAGGTATTTAAGCCTATCTTAGATCCCTTTGAAGCAATGAAGCCTAACGCACCTAAAATTCATGAAAAAATATTGAGAGGTAATACCGAGGTTGAGGTAAGGAATAACGTAGGTGCTACCTTCGAATACTCTGAGGGTGATGTTGATAGGGCGTTCAAGGAAGCTGATGTGGTTATTGAGCGTAGATTTAAAACTAATAGGAGATATCACTTTACGTTAGAACCTAAATGTGCTGTATGCAGACCTGATCCTGATGGAGGCATTACCGTTTGGACAACAACGCAGACTATACATAATACTAAAATACTTATCTCCCAATTATTTGACATACCCCAAAGTAAGGTAAGGGTCGTAAAGACCTTCTTAGGTGGCGGTTTTGGCTCTAGCATTCATGTAAATCTAGTAACCCTAATAACTGTCGCCTTATGTTTAAAAGCACGTAAACCCGTTAAGATAGCCTTAACAAGAGAAGAGGATATGATGCATGATCATGTATCATTCCAAATGTACATGAGGATTAAAGCAGGTGCTAAGAAGGATGGTACCATAGTAGCTGGTGAGTTTGAAAACATAATGGATATAGGTGCTCATCAAATTCAAGCATATCCTCTATTAGGTACCGCACTAGGCTGGTTTGTCTCACTTTACAAATGGAGGAACATAAGGTATGTAGGTAAGGCTGTCTACACTAATAAAGTGCCTTCTTGCGCATTTAGAGGTTACGGTAATCCGCAAGTTACATGGGCTGTTGAGACGGTAATTGATGAACTGGCTGAGGAGCTAGGCATAGATCCTGTAGAGTTTAGGTTAAAGAACTATGTAGGAAAGGGTGAAATCTTTTGGGGTCAAGGACCTACGGTTAGATCTATAATAAGAAGCGATGGGGTTCCTGAATTAATGGATGTAGGTAAGAAATTCATAGGTTGGGAAAGGAGGAGTAAGTTACCCAAGACAGGAAGGTTTAGAAGGGGTATAGGTGTTGCTAGAGGTTTCCATACATCTGGTGCTGGAGGACCTATATCGGGTTCTGTCATAGACTATACAGGAGCTATACTTAAGATTAATGAAGACGGAACTATAGACTACATAACAGCTCTGCAGGATCACGGCGGTGGTACTATAGATGCGCATGTTAAGATAATAGCTGAGGAGCTCAGGGTACCCCCTGAAAGAATTAATGTAGTACCTGCCGACACATCAATGACTCCCTATGACGTTTGTACACATGCTTCAAGAGGCGTTTACGTAGGTGGTGAAGCAGCGAGGAGGGCTGCACGACAGATTAAGGAGAAGCTTATGGAGTTTGCTTTAAGATACTTTGAGCAGGAGTACCGCGAAAGACCTGTTAATCCAGAGGCTATTAGGATAAGATATGATCCTAAAGTTAATGATGCAGTAATATATGTTGAGGGTACGAACCTTAAGATTACCTTAAAAGAGTTAGCACGTATTGCTTGGCAAAAGAACTGGGGAACTTTGATTGCTAGTGTGACTTATAGAGCAACCGTAGCTCCACCAAGCTTTACTGTATACTTCGTTGAGGTTGAGGTTGATACTGAAACAGGTATTGTAAGACCTGTTAAGGTGTTTGCGGGAGCTGACATCGGGACGGTGATAAATCCTGAGCTAGCTGCAGGTCAAATACATGGAGGCTTCATTATGGGTTGGAGTTGGACATTAATAGAGGACACGCCCTACGATCCTGAAACAGGTGAGCTACTGAATAAAGGTATAGTGACAGACTATAAGATTATGACTTCGCAAGATATACCAAAATTAGAGAACTTCTATGTCTACTTCGCTCATACATACGAACCAACAGGACCCTTTGGAGCTAAAGGGATAGGTGAAGCAGCAGCTAATCCTGTTCCAGCAGCTATAGCAAATGCTATAGCCAACGCTTTAGGTATAAGATTTTACGAACTACCAATAACTCCTGAAAAGATACTTGAAGCCTTAAGGAAGAGGTGATCCTAAATGGAACTTATGAGAGCATCACCAATAAATTACTTCAATACCCATATAATTCCATTAGACTTTGAATACTTTGAACCTAGAACCCTTAAAGAAGTATTAGACCTTCTCGATAAATTACGTGATAAAGCAGCAATTCTAGCTGGTGGTACAGATCTTCTTGTACAGATGAAGATTAGAAGGAAGACACCTAAGTACTTAATAAATATTAAGAAGATTCCTGATCTTACATTCATTAAAGTTGAGGAAGGTGGCTTGAGGATAGGTGCGGCTACAAAGCTAAGATCGATAGAAAAGTCTAATGTGGTAAGGGATACTTATGTAGCTCTTTACGAGGCCATTAAATCAATGGGATCCGTGCAGATTAGGAATATGGGTACTATTGGTGGTAATTTGTGTAATGCATCACCAGCAGCAGATACAGCACCACCACTACTAGTCTACGAAGCTAAGTTAAGGATTGTAAGCTTAAGAGGTGAGAGACTAGTGCCTATAAATAAGTTCTTTAAGGGCCCTGGAAGGACTGTTATGGAACCTAATGAATTACTTACTGAGATAATCATTCCTAAACCACCTAAGAACTCAGGTGCTTCGTTCATTAAGATAGCGAGGACTTCCATGGACTTAGCTAAGGTTAATGTAGCAGTACTCCTTAAGCTGAAAAATAGTTCGAGAACTATTGATGATGTTAAGATTGCTTTAGGTGCTGTTGCACCTACGCCCATGAGGGCATATGCAGCTGAAGAGTATTTAAGGGGTAAGGAGTTTAATGAAGATACGTTAAGGAGAGCTGGTGAAATAGCTTCGATGGAGATAAAGCCCATAACCGACATTAGGTCTACAGCTTGGTATAGGAGGGAGGTAACTAAAATTATAGTTAAAGATGCCCTTGAAAGAGCGTTTAACATGTTAAGGAGGTGATTATCGTGAAGAGTAAGAGAATTAGATTTAAACTAAATGGGGAATGGGTAGAGCTTGAAGTTAAGCCTAATGAACTACTCATCAACGTATTAAGGGATAAGTTATTACTAACAGGTACTAAGTATTCATGCGGTATCGGTGAATGTGGAGCATGTACTGTACTTGTGAATGGAGAGCCTGTTCTAGCATGTCTTACATTAGCTGTAGATGTTGACGGTAAGGAGGTAGTAACTATTGAAGGTTTAGCTAAGAATGGCGAGTTAAGCCTTATTCAGAGGGCATTTATCGAGGAAGGAGCTATACAATGCGGCTTCTGTACACCGGGCTTCATACTTGTATCGAAAGCACTTCTTGAAGAGAATCCTAACCCATCGGAGGATGAGATTAAGGAATACATTAGAGGAAATCTATGCAGATGCACAGGCTACGTTAATATTATAAGAGCTATTAAGAGAGCTTCAAAATACATTAGGGGTAGAAGTTATTCTGTATTTAAATCTGATTAATACTTAAATTACGATATCAATATTTTTCCGGGGTTGTCTATGTCAACACTTAAGGGTCGTGATATAATATCTGCATTGGATTTTAGTAGAGAGGAGGTTGAGCACCTCTTTAGACTTGCAGAAGACCTTAGGGAAGAACTTAGGAGGAAAAGAATGCTCGATTACGCTAAGGGTAAGGTAATGATAACTGTCTTCCTTGAGCCAAGTACTAGAACCAGGCTTAGTTTCACGTTTGCAATGATTAGGTTAGGAGGTATTGTCGTAGACTTCGGACCTGAGCAGTTATCCAGTAGAGCTAAGGGTGAGTCGTTTGAAGACACTATGAGAATGGTTGATGGATATGAACCAGATATAGTAGTTCTAAGGCAGAAGACACCGGGTTATGCAGCATTAGCTGCAAGAATCTGTAAAGCACCAGTAATTAATGCAGGTGATGGTTGGAATGAACACCCAACTCAAGCGCTTCTTGACGTGTACACAATATGGAGGGAGTTTGGTAGGGTTGACGGCATTAAGATAGGCATTATGGGTGACCTAAAATACGGTAGAACACCTAGCTCACTCTCATACCTCCTTTCTAAGTTCAATAACATAACAATATACTACATAGCACCTGACATACTGCAAATTAGGGATGAGGTCATAGAGAAGATTAAGGGTAAGGTCAAATTCTATAAAGTATCAAAATTAGAAGATGTTATTGAGGAGCTTGACGTACTATACGTGACTAGACTTCAAAAGGAACGATTACCTAAACCTGAGGACTATGAAAGACTAAAAGGTCTCTACAAGGTTGATAGGCAATTACTCTCAAGATTTAAGAAAATACCCATAATTATGCATCCATTACCGAGGGTTTGGGAGTTAGATACAAGTGTTGATGAATTGCCTCAAGCTAAGTACTTTGAGCAAGCCAAGAATGGGCTCTACATAAGAGCGGCATTGATAAAAGAAATATTGGGCGTTTAATGAATGGATATCAAAATCTAATGTTAAGTCATAATTACTCAAAATTAAGAGAGTTCTTTCTCTTTAATAAACTCTGAAAGTAGTTCAATACCCTTAGTTAGTCTTTCCTCATCTTGTGTTACAAACGTTATCCTTAAGTGATTCCTGCCCTTATCACCGAAAATACTGCCAGGTAGCATTATGACGCCTTTTGCTTCAGCTAACTTATAGGTAAATGTAATGTCGTCCATCCCTAATTTCTCTAAATATGGCGTTATGTCTGGGAATAAGTACATTCCTGCAGGTGGTTTCCATACTTTAGCTTCTGGAAGGTACTTTATTAATGCATTGTATGTAGCATCCCTTCTTGACCTATATATTGGTAAAACCTTCTTAAGATACTCATCCTTAATTCCTTCTCTTAATGCTATGAGTGCTAGATATTGAGCTGGTACTGGTGATGTTATACTTAAGTAGCCTTTAAGCTTTAAAGCTTGATTTATAACCTCCCTAGGTCCGTACATGTAGCCTAACCTAAAACCTGGTATGGCTATATCTTTAGAGAACGTATTAACGGATATTGTTATGTCGTAGGCACCGCTATATTTCTGAATCCATACATGACTACCCTCATAGAATATGTACTTATAAGCTTCATCGTATATAATCCAGGCATCGTAATCCAATGCTAGGTCAACTATGAGCTTTGCTATATCTTCACTTATTACCCTACTCGTTGGATTATCAGGACTAACTAAGAGTACTACTTTAATGCCTTTACTAAACACCTCCTCAATACACTTACGATCGGGTTGAAATTCCCTGTCAATACTCTGTGGGCATGTAACTACCTTTAAATCTAGATATTTAGTTAATCCCCAGTAGACACTATATGATGGGTCAAGTAATAATATTCTATCATTTGGATCAGTTACTGCATTTAATGCCAGAAAGACTGCTTCAACACCGCCTGTAGTTATCAAGATGTCCTCAGGATCTATGTCAGGGCCTCCATGTGATTTTATATCTTGAGATATAGCCTCTCTTAACTCATGTAGGCCTTTAGTAGCTATATATCTAGACAGTTCGAATGGCCTCTTCCTTAATTCGTTAATAAATATCTCTAAAGCCTCCTCTGGAGGAGGGAATCCTGGCTGTCCTGCTGAATAATTATATACTTGAACACCCTTCCTCCTCAACTCGTCAGCCAGCGCAACAAGCTTTCTATGAGGTGAGAACTCTAGTTGCGAAATTCTCTTGGATATGGATGGCGAGGCCCATCACCCCACATAATACGTACTAAATGCTCATTCACTATAGTTTTGTGTATGGAGTTAAAAGGGTAACTTCTTAAGTAACACTTTAAATTACTTAGTGGTGTACCTGCATGCCCATAAGGAGAAGGAAGAGGGGATTTCCTATACGTGTTGATGATCTCATGACCGCACCACCAATAGTCGTTAGTAGAGATACTACCATAGAAGAAGATGCAGAATGAATTAGGTAGTGTCATTGTGGTAGATCCTGATGGCAGGATTGAAGGTATTTTAACTGAAAGAGACATACTCTATGCTGTAGCTGAAGGTAAGATAGGTAAAGGACTTCCTGTTCACATGATAATGACTGAGAACTCGATAACAGTAAGACCTGGCACACCATTAACAGATGCGATCAATTTAATGAGGGAGAATAACATTAGACACTTACCAGTGGTTGATAAAGAGAACAGACCCGTAGGTATGCTCTCATTAAGGG
>CAZUAD010000004.1:0-5537 GCA_964618155.1 uncultured Desulfurococcaceae archaeon | reverse complement strand
CTATAGCAGCGTTGATGCAGATATACATGCCTTAAACACACTCTTTTAAGCTCAACCCAATACCTTTTATTCCACATTAAGTAATGGGAAATGGTGAGAGGATCTGTGGTTAAGCTCATTCCGTCCATAAATGAAATGACACCTAAAAGGTTTAAGGAATCCTTTAAGAGAATAATTGAGTTTAAGGAGAGAGCAGGTATTAAGGCGATACTCGATAATCCTCCAGATCTATTTGAGAGGGCTAAACTTTATGGAATACAGTACAAGAATGGCGCTTGGGGTTGGGCGTCAAATATTTGGAGTAGGTCAGCTGCTAATACAGTGGTTATTGAGAGGGATGAGGAGCTTAGGTATGAGCATAAGCTATTAATGCTGAGGGTATTAGAGCACATATTAGCTCAGGGACCTCTAATTAAGGTTGATGGTTATGTAGGTAAGCCCGGAACTAAGGTACAAATGCATGCAACGGTATACGTTGATCCTCAATTCCCTGACCTAGCATATAGATGGAAACAACTAGTCTTCCCTGCACCACCAGATGAAAAGCCTGATGTTGAAATAATTGTTATACCCCATTACCTAGGTAATCCAAACATACCCGGAACTAACAGACCCTTAATGGTTATGAGATTCCCCCACCACAACTTCACAATAATTACTATGTCATCATACCAAGGTGAAATAAAGAAGGCAGTACTAACTCACTGGATATTCCATGTATATAAGAGAGGATGCACAGGTGAGCATGCTGCATTAAGGGAGTTCACGGTTAAGACTGTTGAAGGTAAGTGGAAGAGGGTTATAATGGCCATATGGGGGTTAACTGGAACCGGTAAGTCAACACATAGTTTCTATGTATGGACTAAGGAGAATGCTAAAATCTACATAGAGAAGTTCGGGATAAACCCTCTGGAATACGTTAAAGATCAGGTAATAAAGAATGATGATATAGTGGCCATATGTGAAGATAGGGTTTACGGGTCAGAGAGAGGTTGTTGGACAAAGACTGAAGATCTAACACCTGAGCAGGTCGCTATGTGGCGTGCGGCAATGAGTCCTAGAGCACTCCACGAAAATACAGAGTTTGATGAGAACGGATTTCCAAGCTTCAAGGGCGAGATATTTCAGTACTTTGGAATGCCTAATAGGAACTCAAGAAGTGTTGTCTATTTAGAGGATACAGGATTCTTTGATGGTGATATAGTATCTAGTGGTCCCTTAAACACAGCCATATTCCTAAGTCCAGGCTACTTTACAGACTATGCGTGGGTTAAGATAGTTGATCCAGCATTAGCTGCTAAGGCGCTAGCTGATGGTAAGACAATAGGTCATCCAGCACAAGCTAAGGAGGTAGTAGGTAGGATAAGATTCGTAGCTAGATTTGCACATCCATTTACTATGGGTGTAAGCAATACTGCTCACGTAGTTAGATTCTATCAGTACCTTAAGAAGAGAATTGAGAAAGGTGATCCCATAGAGGTCTATATGTTCAATACGACGGGAAGGATAATAGCTAAGTATAGATGGGTTGAGAAGAAGTTGGGTAACAAGGTGATTAAGGCACCCGAACCAATACTAGTTGAAGTTAATGGTATACCTAAGCCAGTAGGTGGTACTAGACCTACGATAGAGGAGACTGAACTCTTTATACTTCAAGCAGTAAGGGGTGCTGTCAAATACAAGCCTCACCCAGTGTGGGGGGAGAAAGTATTGGTACCTGCTGAAGTACCTGGAATACCTCAAGAGAGGTTAAAGCAGCTTGATCCAACAACGTATTTAAGTATGGACGAATTCAAGGCCCTTCTTAAAGCTCAAATAGAAGAGAGTAAGTACTGGCTTGATAAGAACTGCCCTGGATTACCTAAGGAGATATATAATGCTATGGACTTTGACTATAAGTAGGTCACTCATTCCTCATAATAAGTTCCTCGACGGATCTACCAGCGCTTTCGATGCCTCTAAAGTACCATGAAAGTGCTGCTAGGAATCCGATAAACCATATTACTGTAGCTAAGAGAAGGAATTGTGTTGCTGTTATTAGGGCTTCAAAGTACATTACTAAGGCGCCAGATACGCCTGTAAGGCTTGTTAGAAATCCTACAACGGAAGCTCTAACACCTGTTGGAAATAGTTCACTTTGAAGTACACTTAATGAACCCCATGCCCACTCTGAAAATATGAGATTTACGAAAAGCATTATGTAGAAGAACTGCTCTAGTCTCACCTCATGTGCTATCAATATGAGTGAAGCTGTTGTTGATCCGAGCATGAATGATATGAATGTGGAAAGCCTCCTTGCCCTATCTATAATGGGTATTAACATAAATGCGCCCACAGAGGCGCCGAGGTTAGCTATAAATATAACTAATGGTGCGACCTCCAATCCGAACGCGAATCCACTAGCATAGGGAGCGTAGTATGCTTCCATACCATAGGTAACATATTGAGCCACGGTAATTATAGCTAGTACTACTAACCTATAGGCATAGTTCCTAAATGCCTCGCTTAAGCTAATAGATGATTCCTTTGGTAAATTAAAACTAACTTCGCCCTTAAATCCTGTTAAGCTTCTGACTAGCTTTAAAGCTTCGCCAACCCTACCTTTAACTACTAACCATCTCGGTGATTCAGGAAAGGCTAGCCTAGCTATTCCAACAACTATTGCGGTACCTAAAGCACTTCCTAGGAGAGCCTTAACCTCTACATCAACTTCAGCATATATTGCCGTATAAATTAATGCTAAACCAGCAATTAATGCAGCACCTACATTCCAGAAATTTGTTGATAGAAGTAATGCCTTACCTCTATGCTTCATGGGTGTAAGTTCAGCTATTGCTGAGTATGCAGCACCATATTCACCGCCTATCCCGAAGGTCATCAATGATGTGAGTAATGCTAAAGCAACTACATTACCGTGTAATGGGAAGAGGAGAATCAAGGCTACGACTTCTAAGCTCATCGCCAACATAAACATAACCCTTCTTCCATACCTATCGGCTAGCCAACCAAGTAATATCGCACCTAACGCCTCAGCTATGAGGTTTAGAGGAAATATCATGTAGTACATTTGCGGAGCAACTAATGCAGTAACTAATGGAGCTATTGAAAACATAATTCCATCTAGTAGGTAATTAAGGCTTACAACAGTAAAGAGCCTCCAATGGGGTTTACTCCACTTAGCCTTATCAAGGAGTTCAGTAAAATTGACTCTCATATCATCACCTTACTAACCTCATCCACATACTCTTAAATAATATGAGCTAGTATATCTTACGTTGTTTTTACACACCATGTGCTTTAAGAGGTAAGCACTTACTTAATTATTTCATACTTTATTGGTAAATACCTAACTTTACACCCTTTAAGACTTCTTTCTAGTGTACTATGGAGAGTAGCTATTTTGCTAGAGTGTCCTGATACTAATATTATTTCAATACATACTTCATCCACATGCATATGCATATAGCTATGTATTATGTCTTTAAAGTCCTCTATTATAGGCATTAATGCCTCCTTTTCATATTTACCTGTCAATACCATTATACCCTTACACATATGTGGTGTTAAGTAGTGTATGTGATCGTGGAGGAATTCCTTTAAAGCTTCTTCTATGAGGCTTGATCTATTAACACCTAACCTTTTAGCTAATTCACTCAGTTCATCAGCTATCCTAGTTGATATAGATATTCCAAATCTCTTCTTTCCTTCCCCCAATCACCTACCCAGTGATGTCTTATTTAAGGGTAATATTAAAGTATATTGCCCATATAAACAAATACAGATTACCTACTTCTCCTAGATATCTCATGTTGAGGTGTTAAGCACTGAGTGGCAAGAAGATGAAGTTTGGTGTATATATTCCTGAAGATTTAGCCTTAGAGCTTGAAAAGTGCATGAAGGTTCTAGGTATTAAGAGGAAGTCGAGACTAATTCAAGAAGCTCTTAAGCTATTTATAAATGAGCATAAGTGGCGCTTAGGAGGTGAAGCCTTAGGTGTTATAGGGGTTATTTACGACCATACTGTAAGTAATATCGATAGTAAGTTAACGGACATACAGCATGATTTCTTAGACATTATCTTAGGTACCCTACACATACATTTAGATAAACGCAGGTGTATGTTAGCTATAGTTGTTAGAGGTAATACTGATAGATTAAAAGAATTATTGGGTAATCTCATAAACCTACGTGGAGTAATCTTCACAAGACAGCTACTGCTTAGCGTTGAGTAGATACTTTTAAGGACCTATAAGACCTATAACCTAGAATGAAGGAGGGTAAGGCTAAGTAGCCTAATAAAGCATCTACCCTAATGAAGTTGGTAATGAACGTCGATATAGGAGCTCCTTCACCGGTTATGATAGTATCTAGAAAACTTGCTAGTGTGGCTAAAAGTTGAATAGCCATAACAATTACGGCTAAGCCTCCACCTATAAGTAGGGAAGCAATCGTTAGTAATAGATTATTCCTCATAAGGTAATACGTTGATGAAGTTAGTGTTAATCCTATTGATATCAAGACTATGCCTAGCCACGGATCTGGAGGGATGAGGTCTTCAAATAGTGTTAACTCAGCAATGTTTGTAAATGAGGTAATCCAATTACTCATGCAAATAGCCCCAGAAATAACGTATAGTAGTCCTAAGATGAAGGAAAATAATGCTGACATGACGAGTAATGATTTACTTATGGTCATACTCTCACCCAATGATTAAGGTGCCTAACGACGTTATTAGTAGTGCCATGAAGTATGCTAGAAGAACTTCATATACGAGGGCTATTAAGGCGTACTTGAGACCTAACTCACTCCTAATCATTGCTAATGTGGCTATGCAGGGTACGTAGATTAACACGAAAACCATGTATGCAAATCCAGTTATTGGTGTAAATACCTTAGAGAGTACAGTAGTCAAACCCTCCTCACCAGCACCATATAAAACTCCCATAGTACCTACGACAATCTCCTTAGCGACGAAGCCAAATACCAATGCAGCTGTAGCCTTCCAATCCCATCCTAATGGTTCCATTACGGTATGAAGGAATTTACCTATGTAACCTACCCAGCTTATACTAAGGACTTCAGGGTCTTCTAATGCTTGAGTACCTAAGTAGCCAGTAGGTCCTGTAACTGAGAGGACCCATACTAGTGCAACACCCATCAGTATGACTGTTCCAGCCTTAACCAAGAACTTCTTAGTCCTTTCCCACGTCTTTAGCAATACGCTATCAGGTCTGGGCATAAGATAGGGTGGGAGCTCCATTATGAACCCAGTTGTTGGTCCCTTAAACACGAATTTTCGTAATATTAGACCCATTACTAAAGCTAACATTATACCTAACCAGTACATCGTAGCTATTGCTGCTCCTGCATATGTCCCCATAACAGCACCAGCTATGGCTAAGTATACAGGTAACCTAGCACTACAGGATGAAAGAGGTGCTATTAAGGCTGCTACCTTCCTATCATTTTCATCCTCTATAGTCCTCGTAGCTAATATTGCAGGAACATTGCAGCCGAAGCCGACCATTAATGGTATC
>CAZUAD010000003.1:0-37810 GCA_964618155.1 uncultured Desulfurococcaceae archaeon | reverse complement strand
TCTTTAATTTGGCCATGAGTATTAGCTGGTTTTTGTCCATATACCTCGTTAGGTATTTGATCCTTATAGCGCCAATACCATGCTCACCTGTTATAACGCCGTCAAGACTTATTGTTAAGTCATATATTTCATCTCTTAACCTTTCATAATCACTAATACTCCATCCCTTAGTTTCGGTTATGTGTGGATGAAGATTCCCATCACCTACATGACCGCATGTTGGTATCCAGGTATTGTACTTTCGTTCTAACCTACTTAGGGATTCCATGAAATCAGAAAGATTACCTAGAGGTAATGATACATCGAGAGCGTCTATTAATATACCTTTTAAGGAATTCACAATTTCACCTCTAATTTTAAGTGCTTCTAATATCTCATCAGATCTTGTCATCACTATAGGCTCTAAGGAGGTATAGTTTTCAGCTATCGAGTTCACAGCCTCTAGCTGGGAAAAGACTATATCTTCAGAAATATCACTAATCAATACCATAAGGTAGGCTCTACCCTCATCAGTAGGCCATTTAAGTCCTAAATAATTTGAGGATCTCTCAATAAGCTCTCTATCACTATACTCAAGAAGGTAGGGTATTACGCCATTTTTAAGTATATTTAAAGCGGCACTAATAGCATCTATAGGGTCATTAAACGGTATTATCATTAAGGCGTTCTCCTTAGGCTTAGGGTATAATCTTAAATATGCACTAGTTACTACCCCTAAGGTGCCCTCACTCCCGATGAAGAGGTGCATTAGGTTATAGCCGAAGTTATTCTTAATGGTCTTACCACCTAATCTTAGAACCTCACCTGTTGGTGTTACGACTTCAAGTCCTAGGACATAATTCCTCATAACACCTGTTCTTACGGCACGAGCACCACCTGCGTTTGTTGCTATCATGCCGCCGACAAAGGCTGCCTCATTACCTGGTCGTGGAGGGAAGAATAGATTAAATCTTTCTGCCTCCTCCATTAACTTTGAGAGGGTAACTCCAGCACCTACCTCAGCTATCATACTATTAGCATCAATACCTATGCTATCAAACCTCTCTAACGACATTACTATACCTGGTTTTAAGGGTATGGACCCACCAACAAGTCCTGTACCTCCACCCCTGGGATAAATGGGTATTAACTCATCATTAGCTAATTTCAATATATCAGAGACTTCCCCTACGCTTCCAGGTTTAACTAAAACTATATCAGTAGTAACCTTAGGTCTAAGAAAGTTGGGCGTCTCATCGTAGATGTAGCTTTTAATTATGTTCTTATCCGTTATAACCCATTCATCGCCAACTATTGACTTAAGTTTACTAATTAAGCCTTCACGCACGTACGTTCACCTAAACTTAAGTCTTCTTAAGGGTCTTTATTCTCTCAATAAGCTTAGGCACTACCTCATATAAGTCACCTACAATGAATATATCACTATACTTACCTATTGGTGCTGTGGGGTCTATGTTTATTGATATAACTACCTTTGAATCCTTCATACCAGCTATATGCTGAGGTGAACCAGAAATACCGCAGGCTATGTATACCTTAGGCTTAACGATATTACCACTAAATCCAACTTGTAGATCCTTAGGAGCCCAACCCATATCCACTAGAGGTCTACTTACAGCAATGGTTCCTCCTAATAACTCTGCAAGCTCTTTAAGCATGTTTAAGTCCTCCTTCCTTCTTAACCCTCTACCTCCAGCAACAATTACGTCATAATCTACTATGCTTACCTCCTTATCCCTAACCTTACCTAAGACCTCTAAGTCACCTCTCCTCTTGATCAGCATTTTAATTACATTAACTTTACCAGCTCTTCTACAATCTTTCTTAATAGGTTTAAAGACCTTGTACCTCACCGTAGCCATTACGGGTCTAGTTAAAGTTTTTATATAGGCTATTATGTTACCTGTAAAAGCCGGCCTAACCTGTACTATGTCGCCTTCATCATCAACATATATGTCGATACAATCAGCTGTTAAGCCTGTCCTAAGTGCTGCAGCGATACGTGGAGCTAGCGACTTACCCCATAATGTAGCACCGAAGAGAACTAAGCAAGGCTTCAAGTTCTTGATTAAGTACGTAACTACATATTTGTGAATGAAAGGATCTGGTCTATAACTATCATCCTCCTCATATAAGTACACCTCATCAGCACCATAGAATATCAACTCCTTAGCATATCTGTTAGCTCCTTTACCTATCAATACTGATATAACCTTACCCCTTAACCTATCAGCTATCTCTCTACCCTTACCTAATAGCTCATAAGTTATGGGGTGTACCCTCCCCTCTATGTATTCACCATAAACCATTACGTCGCGCATACCCATCATAGTACACCCTCTGAAGAAAGTAGTTCAATGACCTTCTCAATAGCCTCAGAACCCTTAATCTTCACTGTCCTTCTAGCCCTTGGTTCAGCGTAAAAAGCCTTTACAACCCTCGTAGGTGATCCCTGTAAACCAACCACATCGAGGGATAGATATTGTGCTAAGTCCTTAAATCTCCAAATAGTTATCTCAGCTCTTCTGGCCCTCATCAAGTCCTTAAACTTAGGTTTTCTAGGTACATTAACATCCTTAGTAACCGAGATAAGGGCAGGAAGCTTTAACTTAATTAAGTAATAAGCATTACCAAAATCAGAGACTACTTTAATAACCTCATGACTTACGTCAACTATTCTAACTACGTAAGAAGCATGTGGTATATCAAGTAGTTCAGCTACTTCAGGTCCTACCTGACCTGTATCTCCATCAACACTCTTTTCACCGCATATTACTAAGTCAAAGGAACCCAACTTCCTTATAGCTGCGGCTAGGGTGGTTGCTGTTGCTAAAGTATCTGCTCCAGCAAATACTTTATCACTTACTAGAATAGCTCTATCAGCACCACGTGCTATTGCATCTCTTAAGGCGTTAAGAGCGTTGGGAGGAGCCATTGAAATAACAATAACCTCACCTCCTAAGGCCTCCTTAATCTTAACTGCAGCTTCTATAGCATGTAAGTCGAAAGGGTTAATTTCAAGCTTTACTGAAGACCTATCAACAAGCCCTTTCTCCATGTCAAATCTAACCTTCTCAATGTTCGGCGTAGGCTTTACTAAAACCACTATCCTCATAAACTCCACATAAGTACAATAGTAAAATTGAGTAATTTATATTAATGACTTAAATCTTTAACCACGCGTTTAAAGCTAAATCTACTAATCTAAATGCCTTAATATTAAATTGTTCATTACTATTAAGAGTTACTTTTACTCTAGGTAATAAGGCTTTTAGGTAGTCCCTACATGTATAACCTACATAATCTTCACTTAAGTTCTCATTAATGCATAGTAATGATGTAATGAGTTTTAACATCATTAACAAGTCTTGAATACTTAAACATTCATGTTTCTTCATTTCATTAATCACGAACTCACTATATTTCTTTACATACTTAATTAATCCCTTTCTTCTTAGGTAGGTACATACCTCATAATCTTTTACAGCAGCTACCGAGGTATACATTAATTTAAGAAAGTCCTCAGGGCTAACCCATTCAGGTATATTATCTACGTTAATCATGTAGTACTGTATTGAGCCATGAAGTATTGAGTGAACTGCTTCATGAACTATTAATGCTTCCACAATATCATTACTTAATTCTTTACATGCCCCAAAATCTATGTGAATTCTGGGCCATCCACTCCATGCTTCATGTAACGTCACATAATCTAATCCCAGTACTAGTACGCCTAAGTTATTTGCTTCATGAATTAAAGATGTAATCTTATCACTGCTTGACCCGTAAATTAAAACTTCAACAAGTATAGGGCCTTCACCAACTAATTCGTAAAAACTCCTTAGAGTTCTGATAACGAAGTCTACAAAGTTACTTGGTACTTCACCGTAAGTTTTACACTTTATTATTGTCACAGGGTTTAAGACCCTCACTTATAGTCACTTAAGCACATTTAGATTTAATGCTTGACCACTCATTAATTATTTTAATTCTCCTAAGTCTAGTTACTTGAGGTGAGGTATTGATATGAGTACCATGTATGCTGAGCTAGGTGATTTGAAGGTTGGGAGTTTTATAGTTATTGATGGAGAGCCTTGCAGAATCGTTGAAATGACGAAGGCCAAGACGGGAAAGCATGGTAGTGCTAAAGCTCATGTAGTAGCTATAGGTATATTTACGGGTACTAAGAAGACCTTAGTAGCTCCTGTCAGTCAGCGCGTTGAAGTACCTATAGTAAATAAGAGGACTGCCCAAGTACTTGCAATAACAGGCGATACTGTTCAGTTAATGGATTTAGAAACCTATGAAACATTTGAAGTTGATATGCCTAAGGAGGAGGATATAAGAGCTAAACTAAGCCCTGGAGCAGAGGTTGAATACTGGGAGGTCATGGGTAGAAGGAAGATTATGAGAGTCCTTAAGGGTACTTCTAAATGAAGGGTTTAGATAAGTTAAAGGAGCTTGTATCTAATTTTTTAAGGACATCAAAACCTTATGAAAGGGCTGTAAATGAGTTTATAAAAGAGCTTCAGAAGATACTCATTAAAGCTGACGTAAATGTTAGGGTGGTATTCGAGCTAACTAAGAAAATTAGAGAAAACGCGTTAAAGTCCGAGCCACCACCCGGCGTTCTAAGGAATGAATGGTTCATTAAGGTAGTATATGATAGCTTAATCGAGCTCTTTGGTGGTGAGGAAGTAAATACACTACCGAGAAAACTCCCATGGACCATAATGCTTGTTGGAATACAGGGTAGTGGTAAGACAACGACGGCAGGTAAGCTAGCACTATACTATAAGAGGAAAGGATATAGACCAGGACTCATAACCACAGACACGTATAGACCTGCAGCCTACGAACAGCTTGAACAAATATCCAAGCAGGTAGGAGTTCCATTTTATGGTGAGAAGAACGGAAAGGATCCTGTACTTATAGCTAAGAAGGGGTATAGGGAGTTAATTAGGCGTGGTGTAAATGTCATTATAGTTGATACAGCTGGAAGGCATGGTTATGGTCAAGAAGAGGCATTACTTGATGAGATGGAGTCTATAGCTAAGGAGTTAAAACCCGATGAAGTAATGCTCGTTATTGATGCCTACATGGGTCAGAAGGCCTACGACCTAGCTAAGAGATTTCATGAAAGAACACCCATAGGATCCATAATAATAACGAAGTTAGATGGTACAGCTAAGGGTGGAGGAGCTATATCAGCTGTTGCAGCTACAGGTGCTAAGATAAAGTTTGTAGGTGATGGTGAGAAGCTAGAAGACTTTGAGGAGTTTAATCCTAAACGCTTTGTTGCTAGGATATTAGGTCTGGGCGATATAGAAACTCTTCTAGAAAAGTTTAAGGCATTAGAGGAAAGTAGAGAACTTCAGAAGAGGATTGAGAAAGCGTTATTAACGGGTAAAATAACCTTGAGAGATCTTTACGCCCAACTAAAATCCGTAAGGAAGTTAGGACCCCTACGTAAGATTCTACAGCTAATACCGGGGCTTTCACTCTTAAGTATAGAAGATGAGATGTTAAGGATTTCAGAGAAGAAAATGGATAAATGGATACATATTATTGAGTCTATGACGTATGAGGAACTCGATAACCCCTCAATAATAGATAAGAGGAGAATTAGGAGGATAGCCATTGGCTCAGGTACAAGTATTGATGATGTTAAGGAGTTGCTAAAGTACTATGAAGCCATGAAGAGGATGTTTAAGGATATTAGGAGGAAGAAGGGTATATTAAGAAGGCTAGGTATTGAGGGGATAGAGTATTAATATCATAGAAGACTTAGCATTAAAATTACTTAAGAGGTATCCTCTATGTGATAGGTGTTTAGGGAGATTTTTAGCACATTATGGTCTAGGACTAAGTAATAGGGCTAGGGGTTACGCACTAAAAACTTTACTAGCTATGGAGCTTCATAGGAGATTTACTAAAGGCGAGTTAAGTCTAGATGAGCTAGAGCATATAGCAAAAAATGCTGGATATCCCATATCAACTCTATACGAAGAGCTTAGTGGTAGAAGAGTTGAGGTGAGAAAATGTTTCGTATGCGAGGGAAGACTTGATTTCATAATAACAGCACTTGTGAGTAAAATTATGGAAGCACTTAAGGAGGTCAAGATTAATTCATTCGTGATGGCTGTTAAGGCTAATTCATCCATAGAACTAAGGGAGAGAAGTATTGCTGAGGAACTAAGTATTGAAAGCTGGGAGAGTGTTAGGCGAGAAATTAAGAGGGAGGTAGGTAAGATAATTCAAAGATTAAGCAGATTAAAGCCTAATTTTAGAAGTCCCGATGTAGTCATATTAGTGGATCTTGATAATATAGATGTTAATTTAATACTACTTCCACTTTACATTAAGGGTAAGTACCATAAATTAGGCAGGTACATTTCACAAATGATATGGATAAGTAGGAGTGGTGAGAAAAAGTACAAATTATCCATTGAAGAAATTTGTAAGAGCTTAACTAAGCCGGTTAAGGGCAAAGATATTAAAATACATGCAGCTGGACGTGAAGACGTAGATGTTAGGATGTTAGGTAGTGGGAGACCTCTCATAGTAGAGATTAAGGAGCCTAAGATAAAGAAACTTAGTCTAGAAGAATTAAGTAAAGATTTAAGTAAAACACCTTGGGTTAAAGTAACACTTGAAGATTTCGCATTACCTTCAGACGTAACTAAGATTAAGAGTGCAATCCATCAGAAGGTATATGGAGCACTAGTCTACTCACCTAAAGGGTTCAGTGAGGAAGACATAGTGAAATTAAGTAAGGAGCTAAGGAACACGCTCATAAATCAGTTAACACCATTAAGGGTTCTTAGAAGACGTAAGGAGATGTTAAGAGTGAAAAAGGTATATGAGGTTAAGGGGATACTACTGAATAAGTACTTAGCATACTTCATTATCAGATGCGATGGCGGTTTATATGTTAAAGAGCTAATTAATGGAGATAAGGGACGTACAAATCCCAGCTTTTCCTCAATTATAGGTAAAGAGATCAACGTCTTATTCTTAGATGTACTTGAGTACTTAGAAATGTAATTACTAATATGTAACCTTTATTAATTCCGTACATCACTAGTCCTTGGTGTGGTAAGTGGTTAAGCCCTCTAAGGGGTTTAGGCATAGAACCAGGAAGGTACTAAGGAAAAGAGTAAGAGAGAAGGGTGCTATACCTCCACTAAGTTTACTCATGATAGATTATAAAATCGGTGATAAGGTCTACATAGTACCAAATCCAGCCATTCATGAGGCAATGCCCCATAGGAGGTATATAGGCAAGGTAGGTACTATAATAGGTAAGAGAGGTAGAGCATACATAGTTGAGGTGTATTTAGGGAATAAGCGTAAGGAACTAATTGTTGTTCCTGAACATCTTAGACCTGCTCACGTACAGAGTAAGTAGGTACACCTCCTACATAGTGAATTAAGTTTAAATAAATAATCCTCACCCATTAATTGGGGTAGGTTGTAGTTATGAGAATTATCAATTATAGAAACATCCCTTACGCTGAAGTGGAAAGAATAATTCGAGAGCTCATGGAGAGGAAAGTAGAGTTAGATCAAATAACTATGAGAGTATTTGAGTATGTGTCTAAGTTTAATAGGTGTAAGAGAGCAGAGGATTTAGTTAAGGCACTAAAGGATATGGGATTTAAGGAAATAACTGCTGTCATCATAGCTAATATAGTTCCTAAAAGTATTGATGAGCTTAAGGTATTAATGATTTTTGAAGGAGAAATACCTAGTGAGGAAAGGCTTAATGAAGTATTAAGTAAGGTAAAGGAGATTTGCTCTACTGAATAATTATCAGTAGGGGTAGTTAGTTCATCACCTACTTTGGTTGGTAATCATGTCTCAACAGAAACCTCACAAAAGACCCGATAGGAGAGTTCTTAGAGAGGATTACGCTATAGTCTTAGACTTCATGCCTGAAGGAAATCCCATGGATAGGCATCATCCATCACATAGAACAAGACCCATAGCACAAGGTATTGGTGATAAATTCTTTACGTTACTTGAGTTTCATCCTAAACCCTTCGTAACATTAAGTCAAGGTGAGAAGGTATGTATTAGCTTTAGGTTTAAGGAGCTAAGAGACAAGGTTGAATACGTTTGGGGAGAACCGCTCCTATACGATGATTTAAGTGCTGTAGCTAAGACCTACCTACCTGAAGCTATAAAGACCATAGTCAAGGAGAAAGAGAAGGTGTTCGTAACATTCTTCAATATTGCTGCACCTTTAACTATAAAATTACATGCTCTTGAGTTAATACCCGGTATCGGTAAGAAGACAATGTGGTTAATACTTGAGGAAAGAAGGAGAAGGGAGTTTGAAAGTTTTGAGGATCTTAAGGAAAGAGGTAAGGTACCTGATCCTTTGACAGCTATTTCGGAAAGGATCTTAAGGGAAGTTAAAGGTGAAGAAAGGTACTACCTCTTCGTGGATCCTCCCGTATCGGCTATAAATGTTGTTAAGCTAGGATATCTTGAGAAGATATATAAGTTATTGGGATTAGAGCAGCCATGAGTCAAGACCTTAAAAGTAGACTGTGCCTCGTTCTTGTTGAGCCTGAAGGAAGGATAAATTTTGGTTTCATATTAAGGTTAGCAAGGAATTTCGGTATTAAGCGTATATGCGTTGTAAGGCCTAAGTTTAACCTTAGAGATGAGGAGATAGTAGAGTTTGCATCTAAGGGTATAGAGTTCCTTGACCAAGGTAATGTCGTAATTAGGGATAGCCTAAGTGAATGCTTAAAAGATGTAAGCTTTAGCATATGTACTACCGCTAAGAGTGCTGAGGAAGGAGATGTACTAAGACACTCCATCGACCCTCAAGTACTAAGTTACATAGTACCAAGTGAGGGGGATATAGCGTTGGTTTTTGGCCGTGAAAGTGTTGGCCTTAATAGAGAGGAACTTTCATTATGTGACGTAATTTCAACATTAGATACGGGTACTGATTATAATGTCCTTAACCTTTCACATGCAGTGTCAATATACCTTTATGAATTAGTCATTAGAAGTAGACAGGAGAGGAGGTTCGTACTTGGGAGGGAGTGTAGTCAGGACTATGTTAATGTATTATTAAATACGATAAAGGATATAGCTGAAAGTCTAGACTTAACTAACGCCTATATCGCTCTCAAGCATGTACTTAAGAGATCTTCGCTTAGAAAGGATGAGTGCAGTATTCTCTACAAGTTCTTTAAAAAGATTAAGTACTCTCTTAAGAGTGATTAAGTACTTACCACGATAACCCTAATCCTTATATTAGTCAGTAGCATTAAAGCCTAGGTGTGGCTGTATGCCATTAAGACCTGCAAGATGCTATAAGGAGTTAAAGAAGCCGCCATATACTAGGAAGGAGTATATTGATGGTGTCCCACCACCGAAGATAACTAAATTTGTTATGGGAAATCCTCACGGCGATTATGAAATAAAGGTTGAATTAATCTCACTTGATAATGCTCAAATAAGACATAACGCTTTAGAAGCTGCTAGGGTAATTACGCATAAGTACCTAAGTAAAAATGTAGGTGAGGATAAGTACCTCTTCATAGTTAGGCAGTATCCCCATCACGTACTTAGAGAGAATAAGATGATGGCATTCGCTGGTGCAGATAGGCTTCAGGAAGGTATGAGGCAAGCCTTCGGCAAACCCATAGGAACTGCTGCAAGGGTTAAAATGGGTAGCGTCTTAGCTGAAGTACGTACGAGTAAGGCCGCATTTGAACATGTTAAGGAAGCATTTAGGAGATTTGCTAGTAAGTTAGGAATTAGGTGTACCATTAAGGTGACTGAACTCAAGTAGGGTATACATGTTATTAAAGGAGTTTTACACCTACGACTTAGGTAAGATAATTAAAGAAATCATTAGTAGGAAAGCATCTAAGGTACTTTTACAATTACCTAATGGTATTAAGAGGTTTTCACGTGAACTCATCAGCGATATAATTAGTAACCTAAGGAGGTCGGGTTACGATAAGGATATTACGATAGATATTGACGGTAATCCTATATATGGTTCCTGCCTCATAGATCTTAATTTAATAAGGAACTATGAGCTTGTATTACATTTTGCACACGAACCCTATCCATATTGGGAAGCTCCTAGTAACGTAGTTTTCATAGACTTGCTAAGTAAAGCAAAACCCTCAAATAACACTCTTGAGAAGCTAGTAAGAATGCTTACCGAAATGAACGTTAAGTACTTGGCTATTTACATTACTCCTCAACATAAACTAATAGTTAGTGACATAGTTAAGTATCTTAAATCTAGAGATATAATGATTATTAATAGGCCTAAGGTCATTACTGGATGTTGGTTTGCAGATCTAGATTTATTTCTGGATAAAGTTCATGCTGTATTAGTTATAGCAGGCGGTATGTTTCATGCTTTAGGTTTAGGGTTAAGAATTAAAGCATCTAAGCACGTCCTAGTCTTAGATCCTTACTCGGATAAGGTTAAGGACGTAACTAAGGATGTAGTTAAAGTCTTGAAAGTAAGGTTATGGAAGATAAGTAAGGCGTTAAATGCTAAATCATGGTTAATAATTGTAGGAAGTGCAGGTCAGTATAGATACACGATAATTAAGGAAGTAACAGGGATTCTTAAGAAGAATAATCGCAATTTCCATATAGTACGGACAACGTATCTTACACACGACATTTTAAGGAATATTGATGGATCCGATATAGAGGCTATAATAATAACTTCTTGTCCACGCCTAGCTATAGAGGATTTTACAAAATATGATAAGCCCGTCCTAACACCAGGTGAAGTAATGTATATGTTCGGCTTAAGAGAAGATTACACGTATCCTTGGTGATGTACAGACCATGGTTATTAGGAAGAAGCATTTAGAAAGGGTACTTGAATTAACGCCTAACTTCCCTAACCCTAAAATTGAGTTAGAGCAGTATGTAACCCCATCCAGCATAGCTGCTGATATTCTGTGGTATGCTTTTATGCTGGGCGATATTAAGGATAAGGTTGTAGTGGACTTAGGATGTGGTACTGGAAGATTTTCCTTAGGAGCACTTACCTTGGGAGCTAAGTACGTAATATGTGTTGATATAGATTACGATGTCCTTAATACCTTAAACTCCAAGGTTAATGAATTATTATCAAACGAGATAATAGTTAAACCCATAGATATACTTGCATCCGATGTGAGAGAGGCGTTAGCATTAAGAAGCTTGACGGAATGTACTGTAATAATGAATCCGCCATTTGGTGTTCAGTCTAAAGGTGCAGATATGGATTTCCTTGAAGCGGCAATGGATATATGCAGTACTATCTACTCAATCCATAAATATAGTGAAGGGTTAATGCAGGTAATTAATAATTTATGTAGGGTTAAGGGATTCAAATACCATGTCATATCACATATAGACTTCCCCATAAGATGGTTTTTACCTAAGCATAGAAAGAGTATTTATTACGTTAAAGCTGTGGTTATAAGGCTTAAACGTAGTAGGTGAGGGAGGGAAGAGTTTGAAGAGTAGGATTAGCGAGATTAAGGATAAGTATGTTGTGCCTGGCGAATCAATATGCGTTATAGAGGAGTTCATGCCAGGTATAGGCACGTATGAAGTTAAAGGTGAAGTGAGGGCTGCCCTAGTTGGTAAGGTTGATTTAGATTTAAATATTAGAACAGCTAATGTTCGTCCTAAAGTTAAAGAACCTATACTCCCTTGTAGGGGTGTAATAGCTTATGGGATAGTAACGTTGATTAGGGAAGAGTACGCCCTCTTAAGACTTATTGGAGATATTAATGGCAATAAGTACACAACCCCCTTCACCGCAATCTTACACATATCTCAAGCATCTGAAAAGTTCATTAAAGATTTATTTGAGATATTAAGGGTTGGTGATATAGTTAAGGTTAAAGTTCTTAACGATACTGTACCGTATAATGTAACGATTAAGGAAGCCAAATTAGGTGTCATTTTAGCCTTTTGTGGAAAATGTGGAGCTCAATTAAAATATGAAGGTACTGAAATGCTCAAATGCCCTATGTGTGGTAATGTAGAGAAGAGGAAGTTAAGTATTGATTATGGAAAATTAAAGGGACTTATACGTTGGTTAAGGTAAAGCTTGGACTAAAATGTAAGGATAGAAGCGAATGCTTAGAACTAGCTGAATACATAATAAATTATAGAGGCGTTAGAGGTAAGTCAATAACATATGATGTAAGTGACGATGCAGTCATAATTGAGATATGGGGTCCTAAGGTCGAAGTAACTACCGTTAAGAGAATTGTTATGAGTGCTTACAAGGAGTGGTCTAAGATTAAATCATGGAGTAAGGGAGGAGGTTCTATAGAACTACCTATATTAATGAAAATCATAGGTAAACCTTTCATATCTGAAGCGCTTGTTGAAGTACTCAAGATCATGGGGTATAATGCCGAATTATTAGGTAATGAATTACGTAGTAATGCACCTTCCCACTTAGTAATTGATGTAGCTAAAGGACTAGCTGAAAAACTTGAAGAGCTTGTTAAGTATAAACCAAAAGCCTCACTAACTGCAAAAGCCTTAATTACCGCATATGCATACATGAACTCCTTAACGGTTAAAGAAGCCATGAAGATACTAGAAGCTAAGAATGCGTTAAAGATTGAAGGCTATAAAGTTCTAGTCTTAAGTGAGTGGAGGAACTTATTAAGGCGGTTGATATCATCTTCTTAGGGATTGTAATGGAGTTAGAAATAAGGAAGAAGACTGAGAAGGAACTAGTATTTAAGATCTTAGGTGAGGACCATACCTTAGGAAACTTAGTAGCTAAGATGGTTCTAAGACACCCTAACGTTGAATTAGCAGCTTACACTATAGAGCATCCACTGGATGGCCAACCAATTGTTAGGATAATAACAGATGGGAGTAAGGACCCTGTTGAAGTATTAATGGAGTCACTTAGAAATGTTAAGGAAATCACGGAGAGACTACTCAACATAGTTAAGGATAAGTTAAGTATTGAGGAGTAGTTTTGAGTAAGAGATTTAAGCGTGAAATTAGGGTTCTTCTAATACTTCAGGATAAATTACTTGATAAAGATATAGTCCTATACGCTATCGTGAGGGGAGTTAAGGGATTAGAGCACATAGGTTTAAAGATAGGGTCAGCTAATGAAATACTTAATCAAGTGCTTAAGGATAAACTCATGGAGGAAGTAAGATTTGTTATTAATGTGAATAGCGTAGAGGAGGAGGTTAAGAGATTTAATATTGAATTTTTGAAGGATCGATTAAGGGAGTATTCCCTAATCCTGAGGAAGATACATGAAGAGTTAGTTAACTTAATAACCTCTAATACATGATACACTACCTGGCTACGTAAGGTGATACTATGGAGTTTTGCCCTAAGTGTGGTAGCATAATGGTGCCTAGGAGAAGAAATAGTAAGACAGTACTGGTCTGCCCTAAATGTGGCTATGTTAAGGAGAATCCTAGTAAGATGAGAGTACTAAGCAAGAGAATAACTCATAGGGAAACGGAGAGAACTTATGTTATAGATTATGAAGAGATGTTTAAGGGTGTTCCAAAGACTAGAGGTGTTAAGTGCCCTAAGTGCGGTCATGATGAAGCTTACTATGTTATACTTCAAACACGTAGAGCAGATGAACCACCAACCAGAATATATAAATGCACACGTTGTGGACACGTATGGCGTGAATACGAGTAATTCTCAATACCTTTACCCTTAATCCTTAAACGTAATCTCTATTAACTTAGATTAGATACGTAGTGTGGTGTGCTATATTGAAGCTTTTATTTGCTGATGCAAGGATTTGGAGATATCTAATGGCTGCAGTAGGGAAGTTCGTTGAGATGGGGATATTGGAGATAAGTAATGATGGTTTGAAGTTTAGAGCAATGGATCCTTCAAGAACGGCACTTGTTGAGTTTATAATACCTAAAGAGGGTTTTGACGTATTCAATGTAGAGAAGGAGGTAAAGCTTACATTAAATATAGAAGATGCTAGTAAAATCATGAGAACAGCAGAGAAGGATGATAAGATAGGGATTGACTGGACCGAGTCCTCAATAACATTCATATTCGAAAGAAGAGGGGTACCTAGGTACTTTACGCTTCCACTACAAGTAGGTGCTGCTGAGGAGATCCCTGAACTAAGTATAGAATATAAGAACATGTATAGAGTTGGTGGACCAATACTTTATGAAGCAATAAACTCGATAGAAGATGTTGGTGATGTATTAAAAATTGAAGGTGATGAGAAGGAGTTAAAGTTGAGATCGGTAAGTGACTTAGGTGAAGCTGAGATAGTCTTAAGCCTTGATAAGGGGACTCTCGATGAGGCCTTAGTGGAGAATCCTGGATTTTCCGTCTCATATGGCATGGAGTATCTAAGCTACATGAAGCAACCAATAAAGTTAGCAGAATCTGTTGTGGTACGTGCTGATACGGACATGCCTTGCTACCTAGAATTAAACTACATACAGGGAGCTAGGGTTAATTACTATGTTGCACCTAGGGTTGAGTAATGGACTTGTTAAAGAGTATTCTAAGCAGTTACTACACTAAGGCAGACCTAATACTGCCAGATGACTTCCCCTTAAGGGAGTTTGCATTCCAAACTTATAAGGAAGGCGTTTACGTAAGGCATCTAAGTTTTAACAGCTTAGCTGTTCTTAGAGATTACCTAATAAAGAAAACACCGCGACAGGCTTATTACTCATCAGCACTTTATAGAGATCCTGCAGCTGAGCGAATGGAGGATAAGGGTTGGTTAGGAAGTGAGCTTTTATTCGACATCGACGCGGACCATATTAAGGGATGTGATAAGATAGAGCTGAAGATTAACGGTAAAGTAATAGCCTTGATCAAGCCCTCATGTATTGAACTAGCTAAGGAGCATGAGTTAAGACTCTTAGACATACTTAAGAACGACTTCGGCTTTTCTCAATCCGAGATTAAGATACAATTTAGCGGTAATAGAGGATTTCATACAATAGTTAGACCTAAAGATAAGGAATGGCTCTTACTAGAACCTCATCATAGACGTGAAATAGTCGACTACATTAAGGGTATAGGATTAAGCGTTGAGAGGCTATTACCACACATTAAGAATGTTAAATTTAGCTTAGATGACGTTAATGGAGGTTGGTTAAGAAGGTTTAAAAAATTTGGTGAGGTGGATGAATACCTCATAGATCAATTAGTCGTAGAGATAGATGAGCAAGTTACCCAAGACATTTCAAGACTAATTAGAATACCTGGAAGTATCAATGGTAAGTTAGGATTACCTGCATTAATACTTAATGGTGAAAGTGATCTAATTAGGTTTAAGTATGATGCTAACCTTTCTCCTTTTAACCTAGATTACGCAATAGTAAGGCTTAAGTATGATCTTCCGAAGAAGCTTGAGTTCTTAGGTGAGGAATATATCTTAGGTTTGAAGGGGGATAATGTGAAAGTACCTCTTCATTTAGCGGTTTTCTTAGCGTTAAATGATATTGCTGAAATAGTTAAGATTATGTAGCTCTGAGGAAGAAATACATGGGTTAGGAGTTGCTTAAAGAGTTAATTAAGAAAGAGCTTACATCGAAGGATTTAGTGGAAGTAAGTAATGAGGAGTTAGAAGCTATTACGAAATTCATCAATGAGAATTTCTGGTGGTGCTTAAGTCGTTTAGAGCTAGAGTCCTGTAAAACATTTGAAAGAGTTGTTAATGAGGTTATAGAATTATTAGCTAAGGTAAGAATTCAGAAGTACGTTGAGCAAGACTTTAAGATTAGCCCTAAGAGCTTCGATTCCCACGTCCTAAAAAAGTTTGTAGATGCGATCATCAAGTTTTACAGACTTAGCTTCAAGGGCCAAGTTGATAGTGATGGAACAGTCCAGGTTAAGATTAAAGGTAATTTTAGAATTGGCAATAGAGATTATATCGAAAACACCATAACCTCACTAAACATAATTGAAGCATTAGCATTAGAGATTTTAGGGCTTGTTGAGATAATATGAAGCATACTATTTTAAATTATAATGAGATTTATTAACAAGGCTTAAACATTAGGAGAGGTGGTGATGAAGACCGCATCGAGTGATTAATGATCGTATTCCCTGCTCTGATACTTTGCTTATAGTACTGATTAAGAGTAAAAGTATTTTTCTATGCTAATCCCTTATTTAGGGGTAATGATATGATTCGTGAGCCTATACTTGCAATAAACTTTAAGGCCTACCCTACAGCATTCGGCATTAAGGGCTTAAACATAGCTAAGTCAGCTGAGAAAGTATATAAGGAGTTAGGAGGAAATATTGAGGTTATTGTAATTCCACCTGCAACTGAGTTAAGGAAATTTAAGGAGGAGTTAGAGATTAAGGTATTCGCTCAGCATGCTGACCCTTATGACTTAGGTGCTAGAACTGGTTACTTACCTCTTGAAGTAATTAAGGATACAGGTGTTGATGGGGTCTTAATAAACCATAGTGAGCATCGTTTAAGACTTGATGAAATAAACTTCTTAGTGACTAAAGCTAAGAAGTTAGACTTAATAACGCTAGTGTGTGCTGACGTACCTGAAACAGGTGCTGCCGTCGCCGTTCTTAAGCCTAACATTATCGCTGTAGAACCTCCTGAGTTAATAGGTACAGGTATTGCCGTGTCTAAGGCAAAACCTGAGGTAGTGACTAATTCCGTTGACTTGATAAGGAGCGTTAATAAGGATGTAATAATACTAACCGGCGCCGGTATATCAACAAGTGATGATGTTGATGCAGCCATAAGATTAGGGACATCAGGCGTACTGGTGGCTTCAGCCATAATGAAGGCTAAGGACCCGGAGAAGGTAATTAGGGATATGGCTCAAGCAGCCTATAAGGCTTGGGAGAGGTACCGTAAGATGTAATCGCTATTCTAACAGCTATGTTTTTACCTTAAACTTAAGTAAGAGTTATATAAGGGCTTTCAAAACCTTGGTAGAGGGATTGCTTAGTGCCTAAGGTAGGTGTTGTTAAGGGACAATACGAACCACACCGAGTTGAGAGTGAGGTTAGTAGATTTTGGGAGTCTAACGACATCTACCGTAAGGTTAAGAGGTTAAGCCTTACAAGGAGTAAAAGGTTCTTATTTATTGATGGACCACCGTATCCATCAAGTGAGGTACCCCATATAGGTACAGGATGGAATAAGGCATTGAAGGATGCCATACTCCGTTATAAGCGTTTAAGGGGATATAATGTTCATGATCAACCAGGCTATGACTGCCATGGACTACCTATTGAGGTAGCAGTTGAGAAGGAGTTGGGGATTAAGAGTAAGAAGGACATAGAATTGAGAATAGGAGTTGATAAGTTTATTCTAGCTTGTAAAAGAATAGTTGAAAGGAACATTAAGTCATTATCTTGGTGGTTCAAGAATTTAGGAGTTTTCATGGATTGGGATGAACCCTACCTTACTATGAGTGATGAATATATAGAGGCAGCTTGGTGGCTCATAAAGAAGGCTAACGAAATGGGCTTACTGACTAACGAGAAGAGAATAGTTTACTGGTGTCCTAGATGCTCAACGACATTAGCTGAATATGAGGTTGAGTATGAGGATATAAGTGATCCTTCAATATATGTTAAATTCCCCATTAAGGGTAAGAAGGGTGAATACTTATTAATATGGACAACAACACCTTGGACATTACCAGCTAACACATATGTTATGGCCCATCCTAATGCAATCTATGTCCGTGTTAAGATAGATGATGAAGTGCTGATATTAGCTAAGGATAGACTTAAGGCTGTAATGAATGAAGCAGGAATAAAGGAGTATGAAGTTATTGAGGAATTTAGAGGTATTAAGCTTGATGGCGTTGAGTATGAACATCCGCTAGCTGATGTAGTACCCATACAGAAAGTACTTGCCAAATACCATAGAGTTGTCATGGCCCCTGAATTCGTTACCCTTTACGAAGGTACAGGACTTGTTCACGCAGCTCCCGGTCACGGATTCGAGGACTTTACCCTTGCTAGAAGACTGGGTATAGAGTTCATAGCATCACCCGTAGATGATGAAGGTAAGTTTACCAAGGAGGCTGGTAAGTACTCAGGACTTTATGTTAGAGATGCTAATAGGTACATAATTGAAGACTTAAGAAAACGTAACGCTCTATTACATGCTTCAACTATAGTTCATAGATACCCTACGTGCTGGAGATGTAAGACCCCCGTAATTCTTAGGGCTACTAATCAGTGGATACTTAAGATAACAAAGCTTAAGGATAAATTAGTTGAAGAGGTTAAGAAGGCTAATTGGATACCTAGATGGGCTTTAGATAGGATAATGTCCATGCTAACTAACCTACAAGACTGGGTATTGAGTAGGCAGCGTTATTGGGGGACTCCATTACCTATATGGGTTTGCCCTAAGGGACATAAGCTAGTTATTGGGAGCGCTGATGAGCTTTTAAGGTATGGTGGTAAGAGACCTAAAGAACTTCATAGACCATGGATAGATGAAGTATCCCTCAAATGCCCCGTCTGCGGAGAGCCTATGAGAAGGGTTAAGGACGTTATAGATGTTTGGTTTGATAGTGGTATAGCATTTTACGCTAGTAGAGCTCACCCATCAAAGATTAAGGAGGATGTCGTAGCTGACTTCATAACTGAGGGCCATGATCAAACTAGAGGTTGGTTCTTTAGCCTACTAAGAGCTGGTGTTCTAGGTTTTGGTAGGGTGCCATATAAGAACGTTTTAGTCCATGGATTCGCTCTTGACGAGAAAGGTAGAGAGATGCATAAGAGTTTGGGTAACTACGTAGGCCTCGATGAAGTTATAGATAAGATGGGACGTGATGTGTTTAGACTATGGGTACTTCAGAATACTGTATGGGAGGATCTTAGATTTTCATGGAAGAATTTAAGTGAGGTTAAGAGGGATTTATCCATAGCATGGAATGTATTCGTATTTGCCTCAACGTATATGAACTTAGATGGTTTCGACCCTAAGGTACACACTTTTGAAAAGTACTTAAGCTACTTAAGAATTGAAGATAGGTGGATACTATCTAAGCTCAATTCGCTAATAGCTTATGTAACTAAGGCTATGGATGAATATAGAGTTCATGATGCCGCTAGAAGCCTAATTAAGTTTATGGTTGAGGATTTAAGTCATTGGTACATAAGGATAGTAAGACCTAGGGTATGGGTCGAAGAGAACACTCCAGACAAGCTTGCTGCGTATGCTACACTCTACTATGTCCTTAAGTCATGGCTCATAATGATGTCACCACTAATACCGTTCTTTACAGAGAAAATTTACCAAGACTTCATTAAACCAGCAGAGCCTGAATTACCTGACTCAATTCACATGCTTGAATGGCCTAAAGTTAATGAGGAATTAATAGATAAGTCCTTAGAGAAGGATATGGATGTTATTAGAAGTATTGTTGAGGCAGCAGCCGCTGCTAGGATGAAGGCTAAGTTAAAGCTTAGGCAACCAGTTAAATCGGTAATTATATTTACGGGTGATGAAAGTGTTAAGAACGTTGTTAAGTCTTATGAATATCTGCTTAAGGTGCTCATGAACATTAGATCTATAGAGGTTAGAAGTGCTGAGGAGGTTAAGGAGCTTGTTAGGTATAGGGTTGAGCCTAATTATGCTGTATTAGGTCCTACATTCAAGGAGTTAACTAAGAGCATTATTAAGTACCTTGAAGCTAATGGTGATAGGGTTGCTAAGGATTTAATAGGTAAGGGGTTCCATGAATTCAGGATTGAAGGTAGGTTAGTTAGGATTACTAAGGAGCATGTCAGGATAGTACCTATTTATGCTCGGGGTTACGCGGTTCAAGACACTGATTGGGGTAGTTTAGCTATTGATACAAGACTTAGTAGGGAGGAGGTGGCCATGGGTTTAGCTAGAGATGTCGTGAGGAGAATTCAGACTATGAGGAAGGAGTTAAACCTACCAATGAATGCCTACATAACCGTATCTATGTATGTCCCTGAAGCACATAGAGACTACATCATAGGTAAACTAAGCTACATAGCTGGTGAAGTTAGAGCTTCAAAGATAGACGTAGTTAAGTCTAAGGACGAAGTTAAGATAGGTAAGGGCATCGTAAAGAGATGGGTAATTAGTAATGAAGAATACGTGATAGGTATCGAACCAAAATAAATACTAAACCACTCAGAAACATAATTACTTATGGGCCCGTGGCCTAGCTTGGATAGGGCGCCGGCCTGCGGAGCCGGAGGTCCGGGGTTCAAATCCCCGCGGGCCCGCCACGCATGGTAAGTATCAATAATAGACCTATCCACTATGATGGATAACAATCACTTCAACTACGTGATTCTTTGCTTAAAGTTATTTTAAAGATAGAGATCAAGTTAGAGAATACTTAACTTGAAATAGTAAGAGAGGAAGTAAGTATGGTTCTTGAAAGATGGCTAGTTATCTAATACATAACAAGGAATATGCTTAAAAGAGCATTTTATAATAAGTTAACTTAAACTACATAAATATTGAATTAAATATCACTTGATGTGGTTAGGGGCTGCTGACTGATAAGTGATGAACCTTTAATGGTGCCGAAGTTATTTTAACTATATTAATCGGGAAGTAAAGGTTTTAGATGGTTAAGGATTTGATGAAGGGAGAATCCATGATCTACATGATTGAAAGCCCTAGAGATTATGCCTTTAAATGCGTGGTTAATAAATGTATGAGGGATGTCTTAGAAGTCATTAAGTACTTACTTCACATGCCATCTAATTCACGAGAGTTTTCCTCAGTACTTGAATTTATTAGAACTATTTATTAGAACTATAAAGAGTTTAGCAGATAATCAAGCTGAAGCCATAGCTATTACTATAATTAATGATAAGGCGTTGGTAAGTAAGATAATGAACCTCTTAAATCCTAAAGAAGTAATCAAACTCTTCAGAACAGACTTTGGCAGATCCATGAACTTCTTAACACTACTTGAACTTTTAATTCCCTACATCAATAATGAACTAGCTGAATATCTTATGAAGGACTATATAAGGTTTGCATTCAAGATGTTAAAGGACAATGAATTAAGGGAGTTCTTTAGAACATTAATTTATGGACCCCTAGCTAGACTGAATATTACTACTCTAATTAATATATCCAAAGAAATAGCTAATCTACCTTGCACACTTGAAGGACTCCTCTTAAAGATTGATTACCTAATTATGCTGACATCCACATACCCTCCAAGGGAATTTCTCAATAATGAATTGGTGGATGCCATAACATTGATTTTAAGTAACATATGCAAGGATTCTCTTATACTGGTTAATGATGTAGATTTAGCTGAAATTATATATCAAGGTATGAACACAATACTAAATAACTTAAACAGCATATGTAAAGAGTTAAGTAATTGGAGTCCGTGCAACAGCATTATAGGTTCACTAGATAAACTTATAAATAAGACATACACTAGTCTAAGTGAGCTAATACTTAAAAGACTGAATTCACAATCATAGCCGTTCCATGAGAATTTATTAAGTGATTCATTTTACCAAATACTGTGCTATACCTTCATTAACTACTTTAAACGTACTATTTAGCCTTAGCTAATGATCTAAATACGTATGCACTAGGTCTTGGTATTCTTTCTTTGGTTCTATGATTTACTTTGAAGAGTCCGAACTTCATCTTAAATCCTTGTGCCCATTCATAATTATCTACTAGGGACCAATACATGTAGGCTTTAACGTCAACACCTTCTGATATTGCCTTACTTACCTGCTCTATGTGTGATAAGATGAAGTTAGGTCTTATTCTATCCTCTTCATCAGCTACTCCATTCTCTGTTATGTATATAGGTAACCCATACCTTAGGTACGTCTCCTTCAATACGTGATATAGACCCTCAGGATATACCTCCCAGCCATTATCAGCGACGATCCTCCCCTCAAGCGATCTATCCATGCACCTACATAAGGCACCATAACCCTTAATAGGTCTAAATCTAAGCCATGATCTACTATCTGAGACTACGAGTCTAGTGTAGTAGTTTAGACCTAACCAATCAACCTTACCTCTTAAATCATCTCTTACCTCACCATTAAGAAGCCTTCCGTTGATTAATGATTCAAGAAGTGAGAAATTTAATAAGTACTTAGCTCTCTCAACATAATCACCTCCACCATTTAACCCCATTATGTAAGGCATAACGTGGATGATACCTATAGGCTTACCTGTAAGCTCTTTCAGTACTTCATAAGCTCTGGCGTGTGCTTGGATAATATTTAAAAATCCGGTGGTGAAGGCGTTAGGTGAGAATATTCCTGGAGGAAACCCTTTATAAGGATTAATATAGCTAGCTGTTAGGTAGGCTATAGGCTCATTAAATGTTGACCACATATCAACCATATCGCTTAAGCTCCAGGCAACGTATGCAGCATACTTTACGTACTCGATAGCAGACCTTACATTTAGCCACCCACTAGGCCACTTATCAAAATCATTAAGTCCATGGTATCGAGGTCTTAGCGGATCATGAATCCATATGGGTAAAGTGAAATGGTTTAAATTAACTATTAGAACCTTACCCCTTCTCTTCCAATCACTTACTATCTCTCGGTACCTACGTACTGCAGTCCTATTTGCTAACTCATCAAGTTTTCTAAGCGAACTTTCCTTAACATCCACATATACTAATGAATTACCCTTAAGTTCATAATCTACACTTACTTCATATGTAGGCTTAGGGAATATTCTAGACCACTCAATACCTATCCTTAATATCTCAACACCCAGCCACTCCATTATGTCGTGATCTACGTGATAGAGATCCCAATAACCAGGTCCATTCTCAGGTAAGTCGCCGCTAACAATACCTAATGCTATGTTATCTGGGTCATGAGTCCAAACCCACCAATCACTATTCCTATCCTCAGAACCCTTAACACCCATTTCGAATTGAAATCCGGATTGTGAAATACCTAAGGATAGTTTAGAGGGTAGTTTTATAGCCTTCATACATATCATTAAATAATTCACGAAGGACCTTTTATGTATAAAGCATTAATCACTTCCTTAAAAGTCTCCAACAAGCTACGTAATGGTCCTTACCTACCTTAACCATTGGTGGTTCCTTAACCCTACATATATCCATAGCATAAGGGCACCTAGGATGTAATCTACATCCCTTAGGCACCTTTGACGCATCAGGTACCTCACCCTTAAGTATAACCTCCTCCCTAGGTTTGTAGTCATCTATCTTAGGTATTGCTGTAAGTAATGCTAAAGTATATGGATGTTTAGGATCCTCAACTAACTCATTAGTTAGCCCTATCTCAACTATCTTGCCTAGATACATTACTGCTAACCTATCAGATATGAGCTTAGCTAGTGCTAGATCATGAGTAATGAATATTAGAGCTTGGTTATACCTCTCTTTAAACTCTTTTAGCAGGTCTAGTATAGACGCTCTTACAGATACGTCAAGACTTGATGTAGGCTCATCAGCAACCACTAAATCGGGTTTAAGGAGCATGGCCCTAGCTATGGCGATCCTTTGTAATTGACCACCACTAAATTGATACGGTCTTCTATCAAAGAACTCCTCAGCTGGTACCAACCCTATTCTCTCCAACATCTCCAAAGCTAATCTCTTAGCCTCCTCAATCGATGCTATACCATGGATTAATAAGGGCTCTATGAGTGCGTCACCAACACTTCTTAAGGGGTTGAAGCTAGCATAAGGATCTTGAGGTATCATTTGCATTCTCCTCCTTAACCTCCTTAATTTTCGCTCAGGCATGTCGGTTATGTCAACACCATTAAAGAACACCTTACCAGATGTTGGCTTATATATTCTCAATATAACTCTGCCTAATGTTGACTTTCCACAACCTGACTCACCAACAAGTCCTAAGGTCTCACCACGTCTTACATTAAAGGTTACACCATCAACAGCCTTAATTAACCTTTTACTACCTATTAAACCTACTTCAAAGTACTTTTTGATGTTAATGACCTTTAGTAATGGTTCGTCCATGAAATATCACCTATTGGAATAGATATGACATGCAACATAGTGTTGAGGTTCTACTTCAACCATTTTAGGTTCCCTTACGTAGCATACGTCACCAGCATAGGGGCATCTAGGATTGAACCTACAACCCCTAGGTGGATTCCTTAGATCAGGTGGCAGACCGGGAATAGGTTTGGGCCATATACTCTTCTTAAGACCAGGTACTGAGGATATTAATGCCTTAGTATAAGGATGTAGTGGATTGCTCATGACTCTCTCCTTAGGCCCAAACTCAACTATCTTTCCTGCATACATTACTGCTATCTTAGTAGCTCTTTCAGATGCTAATGCTATATCATGTGTTATGAATATTATGGTCATACCTGATAACCTTATGCTGTCAAGTAGATCCATGATCTGTCTTTGAACAACTACATCTAATGCTGTTGTAGGTTCATCAGCAACGAGTACCTTAGGCTTTAATGCTATAGCCATAGCAATTGATACCCTCTGCCTCTGACCCCCAGATAGTTGATGCGGGTAGGCATTCATGAATCTATCATGAAGTCCTACGGACCTCAATAAGTTATAGGCTTTAGCTCTAGCTTCATCCTTAGGCACTCCATGCTCCATCAATACCTCAATTATTTGATCGCCTACTTTTCTGACGGGATCTAATGTTGTAAAGGGGTCTTGGAAGACCATAGATATAAGAGAACCACGTACCTTTCTTAACTCCTCACCTCTTAACTTAGTTATATTAACGTTATCAATTACTACCTCCCCACTAATGATCTTACCTGGTGGTGGGACCATGTTAAGTAGGGCGTAGCCTAACGTTGTTTTACCGCATCCAGACTCACCTACTAACGCTATGTGGTCTTGAGGGAATGCTTCCAATGATACACCGTCTACGGCTCTAACAACTCCCTTCCTCGTGAAGTAGTAAACGGTCAAATTGTTAACCTGAAGTATGGGTCTCAACTCTAAGCCACCTCCCTTCTAACTTGCTCACTAAGACCTTCACCTATCAAAGCAAACCCAGCTGCTAGTAATGTAATCATTAATCCAGGGAAGAATATTAGCCACCAGTAACCAGATAAGACGAATCCCTTTCCCCTATATAGGTCATAGCCCCAGTCAGGTGTTGGGAACTCGACCGATAGACCTAAGTAGCTTAAGGCGGCTTCAGTTAAGACGGCATCCGTAGCACTTAAACTGAAGACCACCATTATTGTAGGTATTAGGTGTGGTAGTATGTGCCTAGATAAGATTCTATGAGTTGGTACACCAAGCACTTTAGCCATTTCAATAAATAACTCCTCCTTAATGCTTAGTACTTGGCCGCGAACCATTCTGAAGTACGTGGGAACATAAACAACTGCTATAGCTATGGCAGCATTAATTAAGCTACGTCCTAACGCCACCGCTAAGGTTATTGCTAGTACTAGGCTGGGGAATGCGTATATGGCGTCCATAACCATACTTAGGACCCTATCCAGCTTGCCGCCTACATACCCGCTTATTAACCCTAATGGTATACCCACGACCATGCTTAGAATTATGGCAGAGAAAACAACGTAAAGTACCGTTCTAGCACCGTAAACTATACGTGACCACATATCCATTCCGAGCTTATTCGTACCGCATGGATGCTTGGGACTCGGTGGCAAGAATGGGTCATCAACACTTCTCGTGGGAGGATATGGTGTTAGTAATGGTGCAGCTAATGCCATGAAGATTACAGCAATTACTATGCCTAAACCTACGTAAATCATTACACGACCTCTAGAGGGTAATGTTAAGGGTATAGCGATTCTTACGAATTTAGCTAGTAATTTACCTAACAACTCCATACCATCACCTTAGTACCTAATCCTAGGATCTAACAGTGCGTAAATCAGATCCACGATTAAGCTTATGAGACCTACAAAGAATGCAAAGACAATAACAACTGCCTGAACTGCTGGATAGTCCCTATAGTTCACTTTCTCGACAAGATATGTACCTATCCCAGGCCAGTCATAGGTTGTTTCAGTAAGCACTGCACCACCTAGTAGTAGTGCAAACTGTAGTCCAGCGTAAGTAACTACAGGTATTAATGCATTTCTTAATGCATGCTTAAGCACTTTCCTATCTCTAACACCCCTAGCTATGTAGGCAAATACATAGTTTGACTCAAGCTGCCTTATGAGATTGCCCCTCACAAGCCTTGTATATGGACCGCTTAATACCAGTCCTAACGTAAATGCTGGTAGGATTATATGCGCTAGGGAGCTCTTCAAAGCCTCCCAATTCTGTGTTATTATTGAGTCGATGATGTAGAAACCTGTTATGGGTTTTAATTGAACACTTGGGTCTATCCTACCACTAACCGGGAGTAGGTGAAGCCATACTCCGAGAACGAGCTGGAATATAAGACCTACCCATGGTATGAAGAGTGTGTATGTTACTGCTCCAAACATCCTTAGACCTGTATCAATTGGTGAGTCCTTTTTAACAGCAGCTGCTATCCCTGTAGTTAGCCCTATTGCTAGGCTAATCAATATGCCTACTACTGATAGCTCTATCGTTGCTGGTAACCTCTCTAGTATATCCTGAGTAATGCTCCTACCCCTAATTATCATACTAGTGCCGAAGTCTCCGTGAAGGACATTCCATAGATATTCAAAGTATTGAACATATAATGGTTTGTTAAGGCCTAGTTCCTCCATAAGCTGCTCCAGCTGTTCTGGAGGTATATTCTTAGTTCCCAATACGGCTATTACGGGATTACCTGGCAATATCCTTAAAACTATGAATACTAGGGTATAGAGTATTAGTATCGTAGGTATTATCAGTAATGCCCTCGTCGCTATATACCTACCTAAGCCCACACAGACACCCAGAGGTAGTGGGGTATTGAGTATAAATAGCCTTCATTTTGTGATACCGTAATTCTTAGTATAGAGTTTTAAGAGAGTTGATGTAGGACTTAAAATTTTATAAACCACAGCCTTAAGGGATTATTGTAGGGTGTACATAATGGTTGAGCCTAAGATCGTGTATGTGGTATTAGCAATATTGATAATAATAGCAGGTGTTGCAGGATATCTAGCTGGTAGCGCTAAACCAGCAGTAACTCAGACGTTCACCGTAACTAAGACAGTAACAACAACCTTAGGTGCTGTAACAAAGACAGTAACGGTAACTAAAACTATAACAACTTCAGCTATAACGACGGTAACTGTGACTCAAACACCTACTGCTACTAAACCAAAGCCAACATATGTGACAAAGAAGATAGTTATAGGGACTACGGATAAGGTTACGGATATGGATCCAAGTAACGCTTACGACTTCTTCACATGGGAGGTACTAAGTAACATTATGGATGGTCTCGTTAAGTACAAGCCCGGAACTGATGAGATAATCCCAGCAATAGCTGAGAGATGGGAGGTTAAGGAGGGTGGTAAGGTATGGATATTCTATTTAAGGAAAGACGTTAAATTCTGTGATGGAACGCCGGTAACAGCTGAGGACATCGTAAGGAGCATTAAGAGGGTTATGAAGATAAATGGTGATCCGGCATGGTTAGTGACGACATTCGTTGAGGATGTTGAGGCCATAGACAAATACATAGTTAAGTTTACATTGAAGAAGCCCGTTAGCTACTTCTTAGCTTTAGTAGCCACACCACCATATTTCCCAGTACATCCAAACTACCCACCAGATGAAATAGCTAGTGATGCAACATGGGGTGGAGCTGGACCCTACTGTATCGAGGACTTCAAGAGAGATCAATACATAGTACTAAAGGCTAATCCATACTACTACGGTAAGCCGCCTAAATCTGAAAGAATAATTATAAGGTTCTACAAGGATGCCGCGACATTAAGGTTAGCCTTTGAAAGAGGTGAAGTGGATGTTGCTTGGAGGACGTTAAGACCTACTGACTATAAAGACCTAGCTAAGAATCCAAACTATAAGATGATAGAGATACCTGGGTCATTCATTAGATACCTAGTAATAAATACTAAGATGGAGCCTACGAACAATAAGCTAGTTAGACAGGCAATAGCTGCAGCCATTAATAGACCTCAACTAGCTAAGGTAGTATTTCTTGACACCATGGAGCCACTATATAGCTTAGTACCTAAGGGTCTATGGAGCCATGTTGACGTGTTTAAGGAGAAATATGGTGATGGAAATATAGAGTTAGCTAAGAAGTTATTAGCACAAGCAGGATATAGTGAGTCAAATAAGCTGCATATAGTTTTATGGTATACACCAACACATTACGGAGACACAGAAGCTGATCTAGCGCAATTGATTAAGGAGCAATTAGAAGCTACTGGTGTAATTGAGGTTGAAATTAAGAGTAGTGAGTGGGCTACCTATGTTGACCAGTTAAGGAAGGGCCAGATGATGGTATGCTTACTAGGATGGTATCCAGACTACGTGGATCCTGATGACTTCCTATACCCATTCCTACATAGTGAAGCAAATAAGTGGACAGGTACAGGTTACAGTAATCCTGAAGTTAATAAGCTGTTGGATGAAGCATCAGTACTCATAGATAAAGATGAAAGAGCTAAGCTGTATAAGAAGGTGCAAGAGCTATTAGCTGAAGATGCACCATTCATACCTATACTCCAAGGTAAGCTATTAGTTGTAGTCCATAAGAACGTTGAAGGAATAAAGATAGGACCAGTAATGTTAATGCCTTACTGGACAATATATAAGACAGGTTAAAAGCGTTTACGTCCTTAAGACATCACATTTTAAGCCCAAACCTTCTTTCATTAAAAGGAGCAAATTTGAAATTTTCTCTCAATGTTGTAGTAATATATTGATCATAGTTGTATCTTTCCATGGTGTAAGTGTTCCTTGGGGTTAAATTAATGCTGTGGATGATAATTGTGCTATTTAGTATATCGATATTGACACCGATTCTACATAAATGGGGTACTTTAGGAAGTATTTTTGCATTAGCGATAAACCTTATATTAGCTATGTTAATAGTTAATGAACCGAAATATAATCTGGACTTAAGAATGCATTACGTAATGTATATGATGTTATGGGTTAATGTGGCGTTATTAATACTTAACTCACTCATCCTCACCTTAAATCTGATATCAAGTACACTTAGAAGACAATCAACAAGGGTAAGGAGGTATTAGCCTTACTAGCTTAATGCTTTCATTAAGCTTATTACTAATACCATGACTAAGGCAATCATTAAAATTATTAAGATAAATTATAGCATCAAGAAAGCTATAGGAAAAACGATAGCTAAAGCAACGCCTAATAAGAATCCTTTGATTAAGCTCTTTCCCAATATTGCACCACAGAATAAGCCTATAACGAAACCTATTAATGAGAGTGTTAGTAGCGTAAACATATTTTCCTACCAAAGTACTTATAGTGTAAGAATGTCTAGAGCCTTTATGACCTATAGAGTTTGAGCATGTTTAATTATGGTATTTTGACGTATCTTGATCTCCTATATGCTTTAACTATTACTAAGAGCATGTATGCGATTATGACTAGTAATGCTAAGATCATTACCGTAGTTGTCGGTAATAACGGAACTACGTGTGTATTAGTTAAGTTATAGTATATGGCATCATATATAGCTATGGTCACTATTATTGATCCAAGAGCTAAAGCAGTAATTAATGAAAGAGCATACCTACGTACCTCAATAGGTTTAAGCCAAGGTTTATAGAATGCCTCAGGTCTTTTAACACCTAAGTACGTAAAATACGCTAGTAGGGTATAGAACAATGCAGGACCAGCTATTGACGCCGCAAGTAATTCAATCTTACTACCATACCTATCAGGAGCACCTGAGAGTGAAAAATGAACAGCGACTACTTCAGGTAGTTGTGGGTATAGTACGATTAGCGAGTACAGGAATATGGAGATGGAGACTACTAGTAGGGCTATAATAGGTATTGATGGGTATAAAGGTTCAATTCTTTCAAGCTTGGTGGCCCGTTCCTTAGCAGGTAACTTTATGAGTTCTAATTCCGCAATTTTTGATGCATACTCAATAAGTATCATGGTTACTGCAATTATCGAGAATAACATTAGTATGAGGGTAACTAGCGCGTCAATAATGTATGGCATGACTAGGAAGATAGCACCTAAGAATGCGAAAACAACTCCAGCTAACTTATTCATTTTAATCCATATATTACGTGATATGTATACATACCCTATCCTAAAGCCTAAGAAGGGATTTATAGGAAGCTTTCTAGAAATTAATGCCAGTATGACACCACTTACTAGAATGATTAGGGATATAATATTAACCACTAAGCGAAGTAGGTATTCACTACTATTCAATATCCCATCCCATAATTAACTTATAGATTTGAGAAAACTCCTTTAATGTGTCCTCAAGTACCTTCTTACCTAAATCTTTCACTTTATAGTACTTACGCATAGGCCCTCCAAAGGGGCTATGTCCCCAAAAGCTCTCAACAATCCTCAGCTTTTCAAGCTTCTTTAATGTATCGTATATTGTGCTCTCACTAGGTCTTAACCTCCCATTACTTAACTCCTCTATAGTCTTTCTTATGGCATAGCCGTGCAGGGGTCCCTTTTCAAGAAGTATTTTAATTATTAGCAATTGGTAAATCCCTATGCGTAGATCCCTTAATATCTTCTCTACTATCTTACCTTCACTCATTAATACTCAAAATCCTCCGTAGTATCCTCAGTACTTGCATAGAATTTAACCCTTAAGCTCTTACCTTTAGCTCTCATCAATAATGCTATTATTAAGGCTACTGTAGCTGATGACATAATACCTAGTAAACCTACAGGTGATGAGTAAATCTCATCTATGGTCGGTATTGTGAATAGCATAAGGCTCCCTATAGCATTTATCACACCATGCATTACTGATGGAGGTATTATGCTTTCACCTAAAACCCTTAGTTGAGATAATATGATGCTCCATACGCTACACACGAGTATAAACATAGTAATTCCTACCACATCGGGATGGTGGGGATAGTTAAAGCCCATAAACACTATTAGAGGTGCATGCCATAAGGCCCATATAACTCCTACAGCAATGGATGCTGGGTAGAAGCTTAGCTTAAGACTTAAAGTATGTAGTAGGAACCCTCTCCAACCTATCTCCTCTCCAAATGCGGCTAGTGCATTTATTGTTGCACCACTTAGTGCTGATGCAGCAAGGACTATTACGAGGAGTATGTTAGGGTCTATGGGACCTAATAATCCACTCCTAGGCATCAGCCTTAAGGGGTTAGTAATCGGATAACCTACTATCTTAGCGTACAGAACCGAGAGACCGTATATCATATATGGTATCGAGATAGCTACTAAGATATACTCTACATTTCCTCCCCTAACACCGTAACCTATCAATGCCTTCTTAATACCTATATCGCCTAATTTAGCTACAGCAACTACCCCTAGAAAGGGTGTATACATTCTAATGATGAGCCCTATAAACCAATATAAATAGCTAGCTTCATTACTTACCCCTTGAGGTACTAGTAATGGGTAGCTAGCTAGGGGTATTATGAGTGTTCCATCGATTAGGTAAGCTAAGCCGAATGCTACAGTTAAAAATAATATTAGCTGCAGTACTGGGTTCGTAATTCTAGGCAATTACTCCACCTTCTTAACAACTACGGCTGTACCATAAGCTAATACCTCAGCAGCACCCCCCATTATGTTCGCGGTTGAGAACCTTACCCCTATTACAGCATTAGCTCCCATTTCCTTAGCTCTCTTAATCATTCTCTCTATAGCTATGTTCCTCGCTTGAGCTAATAGCTCCGTATATTCCCTCACCTCACCACCTACGATATTCCTAAGTGAAGCAACGATATCTCTACCAATATGCCTAGCTCTTACAGCACTCCCCATGACAATTCCTAAGACCTTAATTATCTTATACCCAGGAATATTCTCGGTAGTTGAAAGCAGTATCTCATGACCCTCCATTCAGATCCCATTTAATACCTCGGGGTCCGAGGTATATAAAGGTTAGCTTCATTACCTTAACTGCTTAACATAAAGATTAAGATTCTGCTAGTACCATATTGGTTAACGTACTTCAGTTCTTAATCTAGGAGAAGAGGAGTAAACCTAATTGTAAACCCACTATAGCTCCTATAGGTGCTAATATGTAATGTATCGTCTCAATACTATGGTGGGCACCTGCTTGAGTATAGGCCATGTTCAACATAATTCCCCAATTAAATGCTGTAAATGGAAGTATGCCTAGGAAGAATAATCCTACAGAACCATAGATCGCCCCTATTGTAGCAAATATGAAGTTAACGGCTATAAAGCTCATTAGATTAGGCATTATCTCCCTAAACACTATATGCCACATAGGTAGACCTAAGGCTTTAGCAGCCCCAACGAATTCCGTATTCTTTAATGCTAATACTGAAGACCTAATACTTCTCGCAAGCCCTGTCCATGCGTTAACACTTAAGATCATACCAACAACTATCGGGTCTGAAGTCCTAATGAGTGTTGCAAGTACTATGAGCAGCGGTAGACCTGGAATTGTCATAAGTATATCGGTAATCCCCATGAGGATCATGTCGGCAATACCTCCTAAGAACCCTGATACAAGACCTATGGTAACTCCTACTAGTGTTGTTATGACACCTGCGGTAAATGCTATGATCAAGACGGTTCTTGAACCCCATACTATCTTAGACCATATGTCGGCTCCGAAGTAGTCAGTACCCAGTGGGTACTCTAATGAGGGGGGCCACTTAAGTATTGTAGGCTTTATGTATTTAGGATAGAGGTAAGACCTGGGATAGGGGGTGATTTCAGGGCCTATCGAAGCCGTGAGTATGTAGCCTATGACTACTATAAAGCCTATCAATGCCTTCTTATTCCTTTTCCTTATAAGTATCTTCCCAGGTATTATGATCCAGTTCCCTACGAAATATTTTAAAGACTCCCTCAAGCCGCACCCCTCCTAACTCTTGGATCTAAGAAACCATAGAGCAAATCAGCTACGAGGGCACCTAGTACGACAGCTATAACTATTATGTTGAAAGCCCCCAACTTTAAGAACCAATCCCTCTTCTGTATAGCCTGGTATAATGTTAAACCAATGCCTTGGTAAGAGAACATGTTCCCTACTATTATGGAGCCACCAAACATGAAGCCTATGCTAAGCATGAATGAGGTAAAGAGAGGTAAGATAGCATTTTTACCTACGTACCTCGTGACTATTCTCCTTTCAGGTAATCCTCTAGCCTTAGCGTAGGTTATGAAGCCCTCACCTAGAACACCTATGGTACTACCCCTCATACCTAATGCCCAACCACCTATGTGTGTTATTACCCATGCTAGTATAGGTAATGAGGCATGCCAGAAAACGTTAAGTATAAAGGCACCCACATTTCCTTATTTGAGGCTTATCAAAGCCTCATAACTATACCGAGAGCTATAAGCGTTAATCCTAAGGTCATAGTTGCTGATGAACCTATAACAATGATTGATGCATCCTTACGATTAGGGATACTTGACTTAAGGAAGAGATTAGGTACTGCCTACCTCTTTATAACGCATGACTTTGGTGCTACAAGATATTTTAGCGCTAAAGGAGGTGGTAAGATTGCTATTATGTACTTAGGTAAGATAATAGAGATGGGTCCTGCAGAAGAGGTAGTATTTAATCCATTACACCCATATACTCAAGCACTACTCTCCGCTGTACCAGTACCTGATCCTGAAATCTCGCGTAAGAAGAAGCCATTAAAACTAAGAAGCCTTGATATCCCAAGCCCCTTAAACCTGCCTCCCAGATGTAAGTTTCATACAAGATGTCCTTATTACATGAGTAGATGTGCGAAGGAGGAGCCTCTACTCATAGAAGTTAAGAGCCAGCATTACGTTGCTTGCTGGCTTTATATTAAGAGGTGATCTCATGGAGAATATTTATAAGCTATACTTAATAATTGCACTGTCATTCCTAGTACTATCACTCATAGCGCTTCCTTACCTAAAACCTGGTAGTCCATCATTTATAGTTAACCTCTTAGGCATGATGCTTTTATTACTCTTCATAATCATGCTTCTTATTTTAACGAGGAGATTTAAAATGCTTAGTCTAAGATAACCTTAGATATTATACTTTAGTTTCACTTGACCTCATCTTTACCTTAATTAAAAGGCTCCTCTATACTCACTTGAGGCTTATCTTAGTGGCTTGCCTCCTTTACTTCTTCGATATTTCCTGGTCAATAGACATCCTTGCATTGAGAAGTTATCGTACGCTCACCTCATTAGCTATCATTATAAACATTAATACAATATTGAGACTTATAGATTAAACTCTTAATTTAGAATATCCTTAATTAAATATAAAAAATAATTTGTGTTATTATTATAGGCTCTTATACAGCTAGAGGTACTTTAGCTTCCTTACTTAGTCTTAGTAATGCATAGGAGCCATATATAAGCATTATCCATCCTATTATGAAGAGTGCAATTGCTACGGGTAGTACTATCTGGAAATATGGTGCTAAGGCCGTTACAACATAACCTAGGCCCGTAGATGTTGATACCTATAAGCTTTGAATTGCAGGTACTGCTACCTCCTTAATGTTCTCAACTTTTCTAGTATGTACTATGGGTAAGTATATTACTGATACCGCAACTATAACTCCACCTAAGAATATTGAAAGGTAGAAGCCTCTGTAGTTGCCTGTTGAAGGTGCTAATCCTAATGTTACTATCCCTAATACTAACATTATTATTATGGATATCTCAGCAAGTTAGATGGGATATCGGAGCCGAAACCATGTATGTAGTTATGAAGCCTCGAACAAGGCATGGCGAAGAACCCCTAGAACCTATAGCTGTTATGTGGCCTAAAGTTGACGTCTTTGTAGCACCTACAAAGTACAGTTTAACGCATACCCAAGCAAGGAAGAAGGCAACTGAAGCTGGTGCTAGAGGAGCCACGATGCCTATGATTAGTGTCGACATATTTATTGGCGGTATGAGCATTGATTATAGTGTTGTTAAAGAGAACTGCGATAAGATGTTAAGGGCTCTTAAAGGAGCTAAGGAAATTAGAGTTACTTCACCTTTGGGTACGGACATTAAGTTCATAGTTGAGGGTAGGAATTTTATAGCAGATACTGGAATATTAACTGAAAGAGGAGCCTTCGGTAACTTACCCGCTGGTGAAGTCTTCATAGCCCCAATTGAAGGAACAGCTAATGGCGTTATAGTATTTGATGGCGCTATAGCAGGTATCGGAACACTAAAGACTCCCGTTAAGGTAACTGTTAAGGATGGTTATGCCATTAAGTTTGAAGGTGGTGATGAGGCTAAGAAGCTAGAGAAGCTACTTGCATCCGTAGGTAAGAAGGAGGCATTCAACATAGCTGAGTTTGGAATAGGAACTAATCCTGGGGCTAAGATTGTAGGTAACATATTAATGGATGAAAAAGTATATAAGACCATACACATAGCCTTCGGAGATAATAGTACAATAGGAGGCAAGGTGAAGGCAGGTATCCACATCGACGGAATAATAACTAAACCTACGGTATACGTTGATCGTAAGATAATCATAAAGGATGGTGAATGGTTAATCTAACATTAACGCCTTATTATTTTTCACCATTATTTCACCTCATAACCTCAAGCAACCTTAAAGCCTTCTTAGTGATTTAGTATTGGGAATGATGAATTCAAGACGGGATGATCAGTGATTGAAACTCCCCGAGCTGATATCTCAGGAACAACATAATCGTATTGTAATCCTAATTAGTGTTAAAGATTATAGTTAGAGGTTATTATATAATTCTAAAGAACACTATGTAACCTGTATGGGCTATCATTGTTGTTTTAGGTCTTAATGCCTCAGGGTCTAGAGTATATTCTCGTAACATCGTCTCGTAAATTCTAATGTCTATAACATCATTCCTTACCTTTAACGCATTAAGTAGCTTTATTACTTGATTTATTGTTGGTAAGAAGCAGATAGCTGGTGATGAAGGTTTTAATGCCTTTTTTAATGTTGTTAAGGCGTTCCATGGATCCGGTATGTCAAGGAATGCTGTGTCAAGATTACTCTCTTTAACATCCTTACGTACATCACCTACCTTTATAGTAACTCTACTATCAAGACCTAGCCTCTTTAAGTTCCTCTTAGCTACTTCAGCAAATTCTTCTCTAACCTCATACGCATACACATGTCCCTCATCACCAACAAGATTAGCTAGCGTAGCTGTTAAGTAACCCGTCCCTACACCTCCTTCTAAAACCTTGGACCCTGGTCCAACACTTCCTAGAAGTATTATGAAACCTAAATCCTTAGGGTATATTACTTGCGTTACACGCTTAAATACGTGCTCTAAATAGTCTATGAATAGCGGTCTTAGTAGGTAGGCCTTAGCGCCAGTACTTAGCCTTACCTCATCACCCCATCTCCTACCTATTATTTCATCATGCTTCAATACACCCTTATCAGAGTTAAACGTAAAGCCTCTCCTAACCTTAACCACCTTATGTCTTCTCTCATCAATATATATTAGAACGTCATCACCTTCAGAGATTAAGGCTCGGCTCTGGTGCCTTTCCTCACTATTCAGCAATACCAGCCCTCCTCATCGCCTAAGAGAAAGTGTTCTTAAAGGTTAATAAAAGATTAGAGGATAGTACCTAATAATGTAATCAAGTTAGGAAATTCTTATTCTCTTAATCGTGTACCTTCTTATAAAGTTAGGAAATTCTATAGGTGGCTTAACCTCCCTCTCAGTCTTAGCTAGCCATAACTCCCTTCTGAGTAAGTCCCTTATTGCAGTTCTTATTACCTCTGATCTACTTGAGTACCTGCCTAACTTAACAAGCTCATCTATTCCCTCAAGGTAAATCTCAGGTATCTTAACTGTTACTAACCTCATGATCCTCACCAGTACAATACTTAAGCTATAGAATAAGCTTAAAAGACCTACAAGTCTCTAGCTGGTGTCACTACGGTAAATACCTTAGCATTACTTTAAAGTTTAAGTTTCCCCTTAACCTTAAGATTTGGGTGAATGCATGGGTGGCGGAAAACCCAAGAAGCCGTTATCAGCTTTAGATAAACAGCGTAAGAAGGAGTTAAGGGCGTTAAGAAAGGTTCAAAGAGAGGAAAGGAAGACATTACCATCATTAATTGATGATTCACTTATAAGGAGGGCTGAAAGAACGGTAAAGAACTTGGATTTAGTAACACCATCAGTACTAGCATCTGCCTTAAGCATTAAGGTATCAGTAGCAAGGAAGCTAATTAAGATGATGATAGAGAAGGGAGTATTAAATGTTATAGATAAGAGTAGGGACCTGATAATAGCAGTACCCAGTAAAGGTACTACAGCATCATCGGCTGCAAAGTAATTACGATAATCACACTTTTAACTTAAGTATATATCGTTTAATATCTTGTCGGCTACGTCCTTAGGTAATTCTAGTATATCGATCACCCTAGCTGTAAGTGGAGGTCTTTTAACTATAGGACCTACAACTACGTACTTATCAGGAACGTTTTCAGCTCTTCCCTTAAACACCCTAACCTTAACGTACCTATCCTCCCCTAACTTAATGTACACATACTTACCCTTCTTAAGCCCCATAAACCTCCCTCTACCCTCAAGTACTTAACTATTGCTTAAAAGCTTAACTTAGGTAGCAATTAGCTTACCCACTATTTAGGTTTATAGGATATATGTCTTGCTACGATATTGTTTTGGCGTAGCACATGCAGAGTAAGCATGAGGTTTGGATTAGAATAGTTAATGACATAAGGAACTGTAGGTTATGCCCTCTAC
>CAZUAD010000002.1:34383-42058 GCA_964618155.1 uncultured Desulfurococcaceae archaeon | reverse complement strand
TTTCAACACCTAATGCATTAGAGACCTTACTAAGAACTTCCTCAACCCTATGACTGAAATCCCTAATCCTTGACTCCTTACTAACTAACTCCTCCTTAACCTTCTCAAGAACTTCCTCCTTCTCTTTAAGGGTCTTCTCAATTAACTCAAGCTCCTTACCTACATCCTCCAGAACTTCACTCATACCTTCCTTAGTAACCCTCTCTATTAACTCACCATACCTTGATCTTAACTCATTTAGTCTCTCTAGGCTATGCTTTAAGTTCTTAAGTCTCTCACTTTTCTCGTTAATGAGGGCTTGCTTATCCTTAATTAATGATTCTATGTTGCTCAGTCTTGAAGCATCCTCATATAGCTCAGCTAATACCTTAATACTATTTAACCTTTCCTTCATCTTCCTAACTTCATCAAGTCTTAGCCTTAAATTATCAATCCTTTCCCTTAATTTCTTAATGTCGTTAGAGAGGAGTTGTTTACTTTTGATAAGTTCATCTCTACGACCTAAAAGCTTACTTAACCTTTCCTCCTCACTTCTTAAGTGATTAACTTTTGACCTTAACTCGTTCTCTTTTGGTAGTAATTCACTTAACTTCTTTTTGAGGTTTGATATCTCATTCTTATCCTTATTTAACTCATCCTCGTAATCCCTTAACTTACTTGTTAGGAATTCATATGTATGTCGTATCTCGTCTAATGAGGATTTCTTAATGCTGAATATCCTAACTCCTTGAGTCTTAAGTCTTACCTTAATTTCAATCTTATCTATTCTTTCGTAAGCTCTCTTATAGGCTTCAAGACCTAGTAGTTCATCTACTAATTCCTTTCTCTTGGAGGGGATTAGGGTAAGTAGTTTACTAATCTCACCTTGAGGTACTATCGCTATTGTTCTTATAACCTCCCTAAGTACGGATTCAGGTAATCCGAAGAGCTCCGTAATTACTTTCTTAACCTCATTAGTGCTCATGTATATCTTATTACCTACCTTAATTATCGTATCCGTAAACGCCTTCCTCAACCTACTCTGCCTTCTCTCTATAACTACCTCCTCACCATCTACATCAAGCCATAGCTTAACTACGGCCTCAGACGCCTTCGCTATATTATTAATTATTACATCCTTCCTCTTACCCCTACCTTCACCACGAAGTACGTCACCCGTTATTGCGAAGTATATGGCTTCAACAATACTACTCTTACCAGCACCATTAGGACCTACTAAAACGGTAACACCTCTATCGAAGGTAACCTCAGTCTCCTTATGTGAGACGAAGTTCCTTAAGTAGACCTTCTTAATGGTAATAACCATTAAGAGCCACCAAGGAACTTAAGAAGCCCCTTACCCTTAGGCTGTAACTTCTCCTTAGAAACCTCAGGTTTTGCAGTAACAACCCTTCTTTCAGGAATCTTTAGCTGAGCTACCTTACCGCGCCAAACACTTTCAAACTTTAAGATTTCATCAACATATGTACTCCAATCACCTTCCTCGATTTCTGCTAAGATATTCTTTAACTTAATAATGAGTTTAGCAAGCCTTTCACCAATATCACCTTCTACACCAAGGAGCTTAGCGATAATGCTTACCTCATCAATCCCTCTCAACCCTTCAATCTCAGGGATTCTCTCAACATTCTTCACTATCTTAACCTTCGTCCTTAGATATATGCTAGGTCCTGCAGCATTAACTACCTCACTTACAACATCCCTACCTAACTCCTTCTTACTCATAGGTAGCTCTATATCTACATGTAGAATTCCTCTATCCCACTTAATACCGACGCCTAACGATCTTAACCTAGCTACTGCGTTCTTAACACTTATTACGTGGTTAGGGTATTTCGCACTTATACGTAATTGAGGTCTAACATCAACATCAACCTTATGTATTATGGGTTCATCAGAACTTAAATCGACTATGTAAAACCCTTTACCATTACTAAGCCACTCATCTATTTCATCAGATCTAAGAATCTCTAAACTTCCTGGATAAGCTATTACAGTACCTTCCTCTAACTTACTAATAATTCTCCTATGAAGGTGTCCCAAAGCTACATAGTTTACTTCACGTGGTATGTCATTAATGTCTAGACCCTCCTCTAACGCGAAGAACTGTTTAATGTTTTGGTGGAGCATTAAGATGCTTTTATGATTCCTTAACACGCTTCTTAAGCTTTGTAAACGCTCCTTAAGCTTGCTAAGGTGCTTAAGCGTTGGCGGGTAATGCGATATACCCGCTATTGCGTAATCCCTACCATTGATTGTTACAATGTCGTGTGAAGGAGTCTTGTGGGTACCTAGCAGTTTAAGACCACTAACCAGTATTTGTGGTACCTCATCATATCTTTTAGGAATGTCATGCTCACCAAGTATGGAGTAAACCCTAACACCACGGTCCAGGGCCTTCCTGATAACCTCCATAGCCACCTTTAAAGCCCTATTAGGTGGTCTATACCTATCAAACATATCACCTGAGATAACTATTACATCAACACCTTCACTTAATGCCTTCTCAAACGCCTCACTGAAAACCCTATAAACATCCTCCTCCCTCCATGAACGCCCGTACTGTGCATATCCTAGGTGTGTATCGGCTAGATGTGCCAGAAGCATTATCTCCACTAATGGAGTTTATACACCTACACTTATAAAGTAGGTCTCTAGAGAGTTACCTACAAAACAAAATAGCAGAGGATGTAATACAGGGAAGAATTAAGATAGTACGATTCTAGATACCTTAAGGAAGTAGCTATTTTATCAGTGAGTAAAGGTCTTATACATGGTGATTAAGTGGAGGTAAGAAGCTTAATAACAAGGACGTGGGAGAATCTAAACCTACTTAAAGAACTACTTAAGCAGGGCGTGAAAGACCCGATTAGGGAGGCAGCATTGAGATGGTATACTTACGTAATACATCAAAATATACTAGACATAGTAGCATCAATAATAGCTGAGCTAAATCTTCGAAAACCACCAACATACTCAGAATTAGCGATACCCTTATATGAAGTAGGTCTTGTGAATAAAGAGTTCGTCGAGGATGTAAAGGTAATTGCAAGGAATAGGAATATATTAGCACATGAGTACAGGAAGTTATCCTTAGAGGAGTTAATTGAGTTAGCTAAGGAATTAGAGGGTAAGGCACTTAAGGTGTTAAATACCATTATAAAGGTGATTGAAATTAAGAGAGTAGACCCATTAAGTGAAGAGGAGCTACTACGTAGAGAAATAACCAATTTATTTAAGGATTATAGAGATGTTATTGCTGTGATATTATTTGGGAGTAGAGCTAGGGGTACGTTCACTAAGGACAGCGATTATGATTTAGCGATATTGTCAAGGAGTAAATTAACTATGAAGCGGTTAAATGAAATAGCTCTTAAGATATCAGATTCTATAAACGTACCAGCAGATAAGATAGATCTTATAGATCTAAGTAAGGCATCTAATGAACTCATATATAAGGTAATAAGGGATGGAAAACCCCTATACGTATCAGACGAGGAGTTCTTGAGGAGGTGGATTAGATTAAACTATATAAGAATCTTAGATGAAGAATCATCACTTAACGTGATTTACGAAGTACATCGTAGAAAAATAGAGCGTGCTATTAGGTCGTAAGAGTACTAAGAACTAAAGCTTTAACCTGAGGTTAAGTCTTCTAAAGCTTGGGGAATGAATAGGGGGATAAGGCTTAACTATTACAGGTTTAAGCCAAGGAATTACCCCATAATTACTTCGTGGCTACTTAAATACATAGTTGAAGCATTCACTAGAGGGTTAAGATGTTTTAGAGTTACCTTAGATCTAGGTATAACATACACAAATATATGTATAGAGTCGTTAGATGATGTAGCCCTGGGTGATCTAAGAATTAACGTTGGGGATGCATTAAATATTGTTAAGGATGATACGGTCTATGTTTTAAGTGGTAATGACTTAATACCCATTAAGTTCTATGATGAGGTCTTAAGGAGATTTTATAAGTTAAGAGCTTTAGGTATAGATATAGCACCAACACTTGAGATAAACGGTATTCATATGCATAGAATTGAAGGTATAGATCCCTGGAGTGATGCCGTAATTAAGGTTAGATCCTTAGGTAGGATTGTAGGTGGTAAGGTATTAGACATAGGTACAGGTTTAGGCTATACGGCAATAAACTCGTTGAGGAAGGGGGCTAGGGAGGTATTATCTATTGAGGTTGATGAGAATGTGTTAAGGATAGCCTCACTTAATCCTTGGTCTAAGGAGTTAGAGCATGTTAAAATAGTTTTAGGTGATGCATCTAAAGTGCTGACCTACTTAAGTGATAATGAATTTACTCACGTAATTCATGATCCGCCAAGATACGAGCTAGCTGGTGAGCTATATAGCTTAGAGTTCTACAAGGAGTTGTATAGAGTTTTAAGGAGTGGTGGTAAGTTATTCCATTACGTAGGTAAGCCTAAGCAGAGGAGAGCTAGGATATTGAAGGGAGTTAAGGAGAGATTATTAAGGGCTGGCTTTGTTAATGTTATATGGGTTGAAGAAGCCTTAGGTTTTAGAGCTGTTAAGCCTTAAGCTAAAAAAGGTATGTGCTTAGGTACTTGGTGTAGGTCTTCTAAGAGCTAGTAGGAAGTCTATTAGTAGCATTATGTTTAGAGCTAACCCTACACCAGTTATTATACCTACGGCATAACCCGTTAATGGGTTCTTAATGACTGTTGCAGGAACTACTACTGCTTCATACCATATGAGTGCTACCGTGACTGTTATCCATAGGAAGAAGGCAGGAGTGAACGTTAAGCCTTTACCTAGAGCAGTTGTTCTTTGCACCTTAGCAGCCCATAGAGCTACCGTCATTAGTGCTAGTGATGCTAGTAGCTGGTTCATACCTGCGAATGCAGGCCATAAGACCTTCCATGCAGCACCCCAGGCCAATGGTGTAGCTAATAATAGGAGTATTATTGCTCCTACCCACCTATTAGCTAGTACCTTATAAACTGACGGTGCTTTATCCTTGAGCGGCGTCATTAGCTCCTGCCAAGCAAACCTACCAAGTCTTGTAGCTGTATCTAAAGTTGTTAAGGCGAACCCAGTAATCCATAGTGCTGAGAATACTGCCATAGCCTCAAACGGTAGGCCAAGTACTGTATTCGTTGCTGCAGCATATGAGTAAGGTATTATGGTAAACCACTTATACTTACCTAGGATGCTGGTCCATGTAGCTGCAGCAGTTGCTGGATCAGCTAGAGCTTGAGCTTGGGATAGGGGTAACCCTGCCTTAACGAGTGCTTCAAAGGCGAAGGAACCTAATATAGCTATGACCATAGTTGAGAGGAATCCCTCAGTAAGCATACCACCATAACCTACGAGTAGTCCGTGAGCTTCATTAGCTAACTGCTTAGATGAAGTACCTGAACCGACTAAGCTGTGGAATCCTGATAGTGCACCACAAGCTACTACTAAAGGTATCGTAGGCCAGAAGGGTGATGGCTGACCTCCAACAACTTTAGCTGTCAGGAGTGAAGTTACAGCGGGTAACTCCATAGCTCTAAAGGCTGCAATAGCTGTTATACCTCCTATAGCTAGGCTAGCCCATAGTATGAAGGCGTTGAGGTAATCTCTAGGCTGTAGGAGTACCCATACGGGTAGTGATGCCGCAACGATGGAGTATATAGCTAATATTACGATCCATGAGTGATAGGATAGTTGAAGTGGCACAAACATTCCTGTAATTACAGCTATTATTATTAATACCACTCCAACAGCAGTACCTCCTTTAAATCCTAGCCTCGTCCTATACATGAGCATTCCAGTAATTACTGCGAAGGCCATGAGCAGTAGAGCAGCAGTAGCACTACCAGGTATCCTGCTGAAGAGAACGGCGATAACTACCATGAATACTGCTACAACAAGTAATAATGCAAACCATATGTAAGCATTAAACGCGTAGAAAGCCCTCCTACTCATGAGCTTACCGGAGACCCACGCAATACTTCTACCATCATATCTCACCGAGCTCATTAGGGATAGGTAATCATGTACTACACCAATGAAAATGTTGCCAAACCATACCCATAGAAGTGTTGGTAGCCAGCCCCAGGCTAAGGCTAATGCTGGACCAAGTATAGGGCCGGCACCAGCAATGCTTGCGAAGTGGTGTCCGTAGAGTACGTACTTGTTTGCTGGTACATAGTCAACACCGTCATACAACCTCTTAGCCGGCGTCTCCCTCGTTGGATCTGCTTTAGCAACATTCTTTTCAAGGTACTTACCGTGTGTTAGGTAGGCAACAATATATATTATAAGACCTAGAATAATGATTAGGGCTGTAATGCCCATACTATCAACCCCTAGGGGCTTACCCCAAGAGAATTTTATGTAAAACAATATATGTTTTTCCTTATTATAAGAACTAAGCAAGTAAGGTTTACATCTACGTACCGGTATTAAGGATTAGGTCTAGAAGCTACTCTGTGTAGCAGAAAGTATAATTTACTTCTAGGGTACTATGGAGTGGGTTGAGATGAGGAGACGAGGCATTAGGAGCTTAGCTAATAAGTTTACATCACTTATATCGAGTATATTTAAGTCGAAGTCTGTTGAGTACATATATGTTGAGTTAAGAGAGCTTGAGAATGTCTTCACACTACTTGTGCTAGGATCATTCATAGGCCTTCCTAGCCCACCAACAACTATATCTCTTAGACTACTACCCTACATGGCTAGAGAGATCATAGTTAGTACTAGTATTAGTGCTAGAATTGATGATATGCTAGCTGAGATGGCAGGTATTTTTGAGGTGACGTAATTGGCTAGAAGTATAGGTTCAAATCATGGATTTAAGGTCTACTTCTTCATGGGTAAGGGAGGTGTTGGTAAGACAACATGTGCGGCCTCTTTTGCATTACAGGTAGCTAAGCGTAAGAGAGTCTTAATAGTCTCCCTCGACCCAGCCCATAACCTAGGTGATGTCCTTGATGTTAAGGTAGGTGATGAACCTACTAAAGTAACCGATAGACTCTACGCTATTGAGGTTGATTTTGAGGGTATGATAGTTAAGCACCTTAAATCATTAACCGAAAGAATTAAGGATATTTACGGATATCTAAGGGTCCTTAACCTTGATAGATACGTAGATATACTAAGACACTCACCAGGTATTGAGGAATACGCTGTCCTAGATAAAGTAATAGAGATAATTAAAGGTAATGTTAAGAGTAATAAGTACGACGTAATAGTCTTTGATACACCACCTACGGGGTTAACGTTAAGGATAATGGCCCTACCCTCAATATCGTCAATATGGATTGATAAGCTAATAGGACTTAGGTTAGCGATCCTCGATAGGAGGAGAATTATAGAGGAGGTAACAGGCGAGAAGATTAAGGCAATTGTTAAAGGCAGAGAGATAGAGATTCCATCAACACGTGAGGTTGATCCAATATATAAGGAGTTAATTAAGATGAAGGAAGAGGTTGACTTCATAACATCGATAATTAAGAATGATGACATGACTAAGGTTGTAATGGTTGTAAACCCGGAAGCACTACCTGTTATTGAAGCTAAAAGAGCTCTTGACTTCCTAAACGTGTTAGGTGTAAGGGTTAAGTACTTGATAGTGAATAAAGTATTGAGTTTATTAGATGTTAAGAGCCTACCTAAAGAGTTTATGTCAAAGGTTGAAGAAGAGAAG
>CAZUAD010000002.1:24180-34373 GCA_964618155.1 uncultured Desulfurococcaceae archaeon | reverse complement strand
CTATTAAGTTGATTGAGGAGTTTTTTAAGGATCAGGTAAGGATTTCAATACCTTTAATGTATGAGGAGCCCAAGGGCATACATAAGCTTGAATTACTTAAGATTTACTTAAAGCCATTGATAGATGAGGTTGTCAGTTCTTGAGCTTAGAGATAACTACCTATGATATAATAGCTATAGCTATAGTACTGGCGTTTGTAGCCGTAATTCAGTTCTTTCGTGGGAGGAAGATTAATCTGCTACTCATAGAGTTTACTGCAAGAGCTTTTGAGAGGGTGTTAAGACCTAAGGATAAGGAGTATCAATGGATAGGTCTGTACGTAGGTTATAGAGCTAGATTTGATACACCCTATAAGAGCTTAGCTAAGGTCGAAGCCGTAGTTACCTTAATGCCTAGACATAGCCTCTTCTACCTACCCATAGCATTAATTACCTCAAGATTTGATAGACTCTACATGTTCTTCAGGTATAGGAAGAGGTTTACTGGTGAGGCACATGTAATTAGGAAGTATTACTACAGGACTAGCTTAAGGAGGGTAATTAAGGGTATTGAACGTATGGCGTTAGAGAGCATAGATATTGCCGGTAAGACCTACTACCTGGTGTACAATGATTCAAGTATGCTTAGAAGCTTACTTAATATGGTTAAGAGCTTAAGTAATCCACACATCGTTAACCATATAGCAATAGTACCTAGCAATAATAGTTTATTCGTTGCTGCTAGAGTAAATACTCAAACGTTTGAGGAACTATTAAGAAAAACCTATAGGTTAGCACGGGAGTTTGCTTAGTACTTCCTACTCCTTACCCAACATTCTCTTTAACTCCTTAATCCTCTCCTCAACACCCTTAAGTTCTTCCTGTATCTCCCTAAGATCCTCCTCTAAGGCCTTCTTATAGTCTTCAAGCATTGCTAGCTCCTCTTCCGGTGTTTGTGGAGGCGGTGGGGGTGGTGGTACGTAGTATGGATATGGTGGGTATGGATAGTACTGTTGTGGTGTTTGCTGTGTTTGCTGTTGTTGCTGAGGTGGTGGTTGGTAATAGTAGGGCGGTGGAGGTGGTGGTAGGAAGTACATCATCCTCCTAAAAATCCTATACCACCAAGCCATTATTTCACCACTTAATTCACTACTAAAACCTAAATATCCTTGACTACTTACTTACCTCTAAACTCTTAGTTAGACTCTCTAACGCCTTCCTCCAAGCCTCTAATGCTACTTTATACGTTTCAAACATTAGTGCGTAGTAGTAGGGCCACATCATCCAATACATTAGTGATGCCATGTAAGCCATAGGATCCAAGGGGTAAGGTGGTAGGTATGGATACCATGGATACATTACTTACCACCACCTAGGCCATATGTATGGTGCGTAGTACCATGGACCCCAGTAGTATGGGTAGTATACTGGTGGCATGTAGTATCCATACCATGGGTAGAACCATCTAAAGCCCCATGGCCACCCGAAGAGCCACCAACAAGCACCTCTACCGAATATCCATCCTGGTCTTTGCCATGGAGGTAGGTAGCTGAATGGACCTCTACCAGGCCATGGACCCATCCAGCCTCTACGCCAACCTCTCCAACCCCATCCAAAACCTCCAAACCACCATGCCATAGTTAGACCACCCTAACGTGCTACTGCACAAAAATTAATAAATCTTCATTAAACCTAACTCAATATGGCTAAAGAACCTGTGTATAGATAGTTTATTAGGTGATGAACCCTCACCAGCGGAGTTCCATAATGAAGAAACAGGCTGAGCGCTGACTGCAGGGTGTACCACCAAGTATTTCCTTACAGTACTTCAGGAGGATTAAGCCATACCCCAACATCTTTTACTTCTCTTGTCTAACAAGGTAGGGTGTAGGGCATGGGGGGTGAGGAGGTTGAGGTCGTTATTACTGCTTTATTAACTGCTCTAGCCATTGCATTAGTTATCGGTAAACTTCTTGAAGAGGTTATGGCTAGGTTAGGTATACCTCCGGTTCTTGGTGATCTCATAGCCGGCTTAGTAGTTGGTTCATCCCTACTCGCGATATACCCCCTAACGGATGTTGTTGAGGGTTTCTCATGGTTTGGAATCCTAATGCTCCTACTCTACGCTGGTTTGGAGACTAGGTATAGGGAGTTCATGAGGTTAGCACCAATAGCTGGCGTGATAACGTTAGGTGAGGCCTTATCTGCATTCGCAATGGGCTATATAACAGGTTTTATCTTCGGCTATAACCCGTTACAGTGCTTCTTCTTAGGAGCCATACTTGAAGCTACGAGTATCAGTGTTAGTGTTAGAACTCTTGTTGAAATAGATAAGCTAACCACTATTGAGGGGAGGAGTATATTAGGTGTTGCTGTATTTGACGACATAACAGCATTAATCACAATAGTCGCTGGTACTTCGCTAATCTCCATAGGGAAGCTAGAACCGATAACCCTCATTAAAACAGCTGGTACGGCTTTCGGCTATTGGCTAATTCTCGTTATAGTTCTACATAGACTATCAAATTACTTCACTAAGTTAGTACTTAGGCTTAAGACTAGTGAAGCCTTACTAGCCTCCATAGTAGCTCTATTCTCCATAGCTGCCCTACTAGCTTCATACATAGGTCTCTCTCCGCTTATCGCAGCCTACGCAGTAGGTCTAGCGCTTTCTGAGGCTAGGGGTATTTCGAGGGCTATTGATAAGGTTAGGGCTTTAGCAATGATATTCTCAACACTCTTCTTCATAACCACTGCAGCGCATCTGGATCTAAAGCAGGCCTTAAGACCTGAGTTAATACTCTTCTACATAGTATTCGTAGTTGCAGCCTTCGCTGGTAAGCTGCTTGGTGGTGGCTTAACATCATTCATACTAGGCTATCCTGCTAGATCATCATTAAGACTAGCAATAGGTCTGTTTCCGAGAGCTGAATTCGCTATAGTAGCTGCATACATAGCTACTAAGTATGGTCTCCTAGGACCTGAAGCCTACTTAGGTGCTCTAATGATAGTGCTGATAACCAACATAGTGACACCGCCATTGCTCAAGATAGCGTTTAGGGGTCCTGAAGTGTATAGCGTTAAGGTTAGGTTATTTCCGGGTAGGAGGTATCTCTAATGGTGGCAGGTGTGGAGGAGGTGCTTAAGGAGTTTGCTGAATCTGTTGAGGAGTTACTTAAGATGCCGCTCTCAGAATTCATAAGTAAGTATCGTGACTTACTACCTAAATACTCGATAATCCATTACCATGCAAACGTAGGTACGGTGTTTTCACACCTAAAGGATGAGAGGGAGGTTATGGTTGTTGTTGATAGTGAAGGTAATGTTAGGGGGATATTAACCCCTACGGACATAGTCTCAATACTAAGACCTGGAGGTAGAGGTGTTATTAGAATGCATTTCGGCGTAGCTTATGCTGTAGGCGTTAAGAAGCTACCACCTAAATCACTAGTTAAGCTTGATGTTGTGAGTGTTATGGATAAGCATCCCTTAGTACTTGAGGATGATATGAGCTTGAGTGTAGCTATCGAGAGGTTAAGCATGGAGAAGACACAGTATGCGGTAGTAGTTAATGCTAAGGGTAAAATACTAGGTGTTATATCGGCTACATCAATAGTTAAGGCAATAGCAAAGCTGAGTAAAAGTATTTTCGAGTTAGCAGAACATAAGGTTTAATCAAACTAAAACAACTAAATAAGTTAATATCTGAAGTTTACTAAAATGATCTGGGCTAGACATGCGTAAAGCAGCTTACTTACTCATCCTTACCTTAACCTTAATGATAATAGCTACGTTAACGCCAATTACTATAGCTGATGATCCGGGAAGAATAATTAGGGTTCCTGAAGATGTTAAGAGTGTTCGTAAAGCCGTGGCGATGGCGGGACCCGGAGATACTGTGGTTATTAGTGAAGGAATTTATAGGGAGTTCCTGTACATAGACAATAAAGAGAACTTAACGATAATCGGAAGGGGTAACGTAACGTTAGACATTAACCTAAGGAATAGATTCGTAATCTACGTAAGGAACTCAAGAAATATAGTGATTAAGGGTTTAGGAACTCTAAGAGCACGCGAATCTAACATAATTATTGAGAACTCACATAACATAACGTTAGAGAACATTACATCAAGCTCTACATACCAAGCGATATTCATTACTAGATCAAATCACGTAGTCCTTAAGAATGTAATAGCCAATCATTCACTTGAAGGAATAATTATAGAATCGTCCAAGAATTGCGTCATTATTAATGCCTACATATACGATATAGGATTCACAAGTATAGACATTAGCAAGTCATCTAACATAGTAATAGATGGTGTAAGGATAAATAAATCACTTAGCATAACAATAGGTGGATCATCAAATATAACGATAAAGAACTCCTTAATCAAGGCCTTTCGTAAACCAAAGATTGTTCCAGACATTCACTTCATCTCAGGGATTGAAAATGTAACAATCGAGGATACAGTACTACTCGGTGGTGGGCTAAGGTTTGAATTACCTACGAGCATTCCGAATGTAGATTTAAGAAATGTAACCTTCAAGAACTTACCAATAGCATTACTCAGGAATAGGGATTTTGGATGGAGAAGTTTAAGGGAAATCTACGGTGATGTAGGACAAGTAATTACTTACAATGTAAGTAGGCTTATCATAAGTGGACTGTCATTCAAGAAAACATTCATGCCTATACATATAGCGAAGTCTAGTGACATATTTATATCATCGAATGAATTTAGAGATATAATTATAGGTATATGTGTAGATCATGAGTCTGAGAACATAACTATAGAACATAATGTGTTTAAAGCCTGTCTTAGCCCTATAGACGTAGCTAAGTCTCATAACATCATCATATACAATAATACCGTTGATAGAGCTGAATCAAGCATTACGTTAATAGACACATCTAACGTCATAATATACGCTAACCTGTTAAAGAATATGGCATGGTATGCTGTTACAGGTATTAGGAATAAAGATGTTATAGTGTTTGGCAATAGTGTAATAAACGTACGTGATGAAACATTCCTGGTATCCACCAAGATAACCTTCACTAGCCCTTACAAGCTAACATATGCATACAAAGGTAAGGAGTTTACAAGCTATGTAGGAAATTACTGGGGCTCTAAAGCCAATGTAACGGATAGTAATGGTGATGGGATATCAGATAAGCCTCACTCATTCCTCCTCATACCATCTAATGTTGCTACTAAGGTTACAGATAAGTACCCATTGGTAAGACCTCATACAGAATACGTCTTACCCCCACTCTTTGAGCTACCTAGGGTTAAGCTCTTAACTAAGGATATTGAAGTATATGCGGGCTCCAATAAGACCATAAGTATGCTGATAACTAACGTAAATGCCTTAGAAAAGAAATATGTTATAAGGATTAAGACTCCGCAAGGTATTAATGCTTATGGTAAAGCACTTATATCAGTAAAGCCTCAAGAGAGCTTAACCTACAATATAACAATTACAGTACCTAGAGGGATTAAGGAGGGAAGTTACCTATTAAAAGCAATAATCAGAGACTTAACCCCTATACCTAACACCACAATTACGAAGACAATACCCATAAAGGTAATCGTTGATAAAGAACCTCCGAGAATTAAAGCTAATGTAAGCGTAAGTAACAATACTCTCACCTTACAATGGTTAGTAAGCGATAATTGGGGTGTTAAGAGAGTAACCGTAATTATAGATAATGAAACCTTAAGCGTAGGAAGTAAGGGCATTAAAAGATTCACGTTAAGACCAGGTAAACATGAGTTAGTAATTAGGGCTGAAGATCTAGGAGGGAATAATGCAACATTTAGTAAGTTAGTTGAGATAGTAAAGCCCACACCTAAACCTACAAGAACAGTGATAACAACGATAACAACCTCAATAACCTCATCAGTTACGTCACCAACAGAGGTACGGAAACCTAAACCTGAAGTCGACATGACTAAATTCTTGGTACTAGCTATCATAGTAGTAGTCATAGCAGCAATTATTATTAAAGCTTTGAGGAGGTAGGTAGCTAAGAGCTTAGTTCCCTCCTTAACTCTATGGGAAGATCATATCTCAATATAGCTATTATACCTCCTAATGCCTTTATTTTTAGATATGAGGGAGAGTCCTTAGGTACTATTCTTACGTAACCTTTATGTGATTCAACTTCCGTTATTAATTCATCAATAATCTCCCTCTCATCGCTACTAAGGAAGTCCTCGATAACTAATAGCTTCCTTACAGCATTAGCCTTAACTGCTACCCTAACATCATTTAACCCATAAGCTATACGTTCAGGTTTCTTATTTACTAATTCCATAAACTCGTTAACTACGTTCTCAATCTCTATTATAGTAATTTCCTTAAGTAGATTCTTCACAACATCCCTCCTTATTAACTCCTCAATACCTGATCTACCACCACATGATACGGAATCCTTAAATACCTTCTTACCCTTAACCTCATCACTAAGCATCTCAGCAACATACTCCCTTAATACTGCTGGTGAACCAACAACTATTACCTCAGGATCCTCGAGTTTGACGACGTCAAGTACGTACTTAACTATGGTCTTAGCTAGCTTAAGTATGGATTCAGGATCCCTACTATCTATCCCAGGTAATGTCTTATCTAGTACGTACCTGACGCCTTGATGGTATAGTATGGCTATGGATAGTTCATCAAAGTCCGTAGCTACGAGTAAGGCCTTAACCCACCTCTTACTAGTAGCTGTAAGCATTGATAGTTCAGACCCACTCCAAGACTCCTTAATTATCTCAATCTCAGACCCTACATCCACGTTTAACGTGTGGTGTGAGCCCTTAAGACCGTAGCCTTCAGGTCCTTCAATTATTACCCCATGAACTCTTAACCTACTTGAGAATGGCTGGAAGTATACGTTCTTGACCTTTATAGCTAAGGTCATAGGGAGTCTTCTCTTACCTTCACCATCAACTTTAACATCCCTTAAAGTCCTACCTACAACAACATCATCGCTCCTTATGACGTTCTTTAAAATCCATAAATCATCAACTGTCTCAACCTTAACCCTCACAATACCCTTCCTTAGATCCATCCCAGTAATCTTCATGGAACCCCTCCACACGCTCATGTTACTAATGCTTTCATAGCCTTATAATATATGTAGAGTGATAGAGCTACTAAAGCTGAGGATGTAATTGACGTTAGCAGTACTCCATAGGACTCGGCTAGGGGTCCACTTATAATCGATCCTATAATTAACCCTATGCTAATTGACGTATTTAGGTGACCTAACCTTTCACCCCTTCGCTCGTTCTCTGAGTAAGCTAGTGTTAACCTCATTAGTGATGTGCTAATACCTGCCCAGCTAAGACCTATTAACGTGTAGAGTATGAGTAAAGCTACTCTGGCATAGTCTAGGTATAGTATCATTGTAGGTGTTAGGAATAGTAAAGTTCGAATCCCTACGGAAGTTAGCAGTATCCTCCAGGATTTATCCATATCTTCAATGAGATTTTTAATCAACCTATAAGCTATAGTTGAAGCTACTATTGATGTTAGGGAGAGGGCGTAGATCTCACTATCACTTAGCCCAAAATCCCTAAGGTATGCAGGCATAGGGGTAAAGAATAGTGCTATAGCTGTGAATAGGGTAGAAGTACCAACTATTAGTAAAGGCATCCTTCTCTGAAATTTATAGTGAAGTGTCTTACTCAAATCAATTATTAAACCTCTTATATTACTCACTAAGTTAGGATGCGATATAACTGAGGGTATCGCTCTTAACCTACCAGTAATGTGGGGTACTAAGGAGATTAAGGATACCTTCCTACCCTCAATAACCTTAAACTGAGATGGAAAGAGCGGTGTAAGGCCTACTAAGGAAGTCATGGTGAAACCTACGATTAAAAGTAGGTACTTAGTTGTTAGGAGTGATGTTAGGTATATAGCTAATATATAACCTAGAAGCATTCCTATGCTCGATGTTATGTTCATGTAAGTGATGGCTATAGAGTCCTTACCTATGTAATCAGTTAAGACCGTGGTTAATATAGGTGCTAATACGGCCATGAACATCCCTAGTAATGCATTAAGTAGTACTATGATTGTAGCGTTATCAACTAACCCCATCAGTATAGCTGATGAACCTACTAAGAGGAAGGATAGAGCTACAATAGTTGCTCTACTAAGTCTACCACTAAATACGTGAGTCCATATGGAGCTCATTATGGCGTAGAAGATGTTGTAGAGAAGTACCGTAAGTGAAAGTAGTAACTTTGAACCTGTAATATCAAGTACCCTCAAACCTGAAGCAAGGTTTATCACGGCTAGCGATACTCCGTACCCTAGGATTGACGCTAATATGGCTATTAGCCCTCTCTCCATCCTCATATCAATCACCTCATGTTGACACCCATATGAGGTTACCATAGTTATGAGGGCTTATTAATTCTACGTACATAAAACTCATGGTACCTAAGATGCCTCCATTCATGAAGGAGATTGAGGTTAGAGGTGCTAAGTACGTAGTTCGTGAACCAATGAACCCAGAGGAACATAGAGATTTGATGGAGGTTGAGAAGGCTATATGGGGTGGTGAGTGTTATGCTGAAACAGTTCCTTACCATGTTTCCATAGCCTTACGGGAGATTGGGGGGCTTGTACTAGGTATTTACGAGAAGGGTACTAACAAATTAATTGGTGTACTAGTAACCTTTCCAGCAATAATTGAGGGTAAGTTAGCACTATATAGCCACATGCATGGCTATATAGAGGGGTATAGGGGTAAGGGTATAGGTCTTGAAGTTAAGAAAATACAAAGGGATTATGCTAAGTCTTTAGGGGTAGATCTCATAGTCTGGACTTACGACCCCTTACTAGCACTTAATGCATGGTTCAACATTGTTAAGTTAGGTGCTATATTCAGAAGGTATAGCCCTAATCACTATGGTAGGATGAACGTCTTTTACAATGTTGGCATAGAGACGGATAGGGTATGGGCTGAATGGTACATAGACTCAGAAAGAGTTACTAAGAGGCTTGGTGAGTGGAAACCTAAGAGTGTTGAGTACTTCATTAAGAGAGGGGCTGAGGTAGTTCTTGAAGCATCCCCTAGAGCTGATGGTCTATTAGAGCCTAGGAAGGTAGACTTAGGGAGTAGAAGCCCTTTAGTATTGGTGGAGATACCTAGCAACTTCATAGATATACTTTCAAGGGATAAGGAATTAGCTAATAAGTGGAGGAAGGACTCTAGACGTGTATTTACGCATTACTTGATGAGAGGTTATGTAGGCTTTGAAGTAGTTAAGAGTAATGGTAGGTTCTACTACGTTCTTTGGAGGAATGAGCTTGATAAAATACTTGATGGTGAATATCCTTGATCATAAGAGAGATTGAGTTATATCATGTTATTATGAAGATGAAGGAGGAGTTTAGGACTAGCTTCGGTGTTATGAAGGAGAGACATACGCTCATAGTTAAGGTAGTCAATGATGAAGGTATTGAGGGTTGGGGTGAGGTTGTTGCTGATGAGGGTCCATGGTATAGTTATGAGACCGTAACTACTGCATGGCACATTATTAAGGACTTCATAGCACCAAGAATTCTTGGCCGTAACATTGACCTAGAAGACTATAGAGTCCTAATATCAGGCATTAGAGGTCACAATATGGCTAAGGCAGGTATTGAGTTTGCACTATGGGATCTTAAGAGTAGGCTAGAGGGTAAGCCGTTATACCAAGTCATTGGAGGTGTTAGGGATGTTGTCGATGTGGGTATTAGTATTGGTATTAAGTCGAGTATTAATGAATTACTTAGAGCTATTAGTAAGGCCTTAGATGATGGTTACTTAAGAATTAAGTTAAAGATAAAACCTGGTTGGGATCTTAAGGTCGTTGATAGGGTTAGGAGGGAGTATCCAGATATTAAGTTACAGGTAGATGCTAATGCAGCATATACATTAAATGACCTTCCATTATTTAAGGAGCTAGATAGGTATGATCTACTAATGATTGAACAGCCCTTACACCACGATGATCTTATTGATCACGCAGAACTTCAAAGGAGAATTAAAACACCTATATGTCTTGATGAGAGCATTAAGAGCCTAAGAGATGTGATTGCTGCCTACAAGTTAGGATCGTGCTTGATAGTAAATGTAAAACCAGGTAGGGTTGGTGGTCTTAGTGAAACCCTAGCTATAAATGAGTTCACTGAAAAGGTGGGCA
>CAZUAD010000002.1:14040-24170 GCA_964618155.1 uncultured Desulfurococcaceae archaeon | reverse complement strand
TGCCTATATGGATTGGTGGTATGGTTGAAACAGGTATTGGTAGGTCATTCGCTATAGCTGCAGCTACCTTATCAAATGTTAGGTATCCTAACGACATATCACCAAGTAATAGGTTTTGGTACGAGGACCTCATAGAGCCTCCATGGATCGTAACTAAGGGTAGGATTAAGCTACTTAATAAGAAGGGGATAGGTGTTGATGTTCTAGAAGATAGGGTAATAAAGTACTCGAAGAATAGAGTTAAACTCAAGAGTCACTAATGTAGATATAGTAACGTTAACGTTTTGAATGTACCTCAAAATCTAATGCTGATAAGTACATTATTAAACCCACGTACTCCCTACACCTACTAATAATTTCGTCTAGGCTCTTACTAATCCCCAAGAGCTTAAGACCTCTTCTAACAGCTTTATCCTCAAGTAGGTCAAGAGATAGGTTACCAGTTGAAGCCATTAAGGAGAGCTTAGCAGTCCATACTCCTACACCCTTAAACTTAACTAACTCCCTTACAGCATCAGTAGGTCTTAGATATTTAAGGGATTCTATATCATAACCTTCTGAAATAACCTTCGAAATCCCCTTAATGTACTCTACCTTCCTAAGGCTGAGTCCTGTAGACTTAAGTTCTTGAGTATTAAGGGAAGCTAATGTATCAGGTTTTGGAAAGTCATAGAAAACCTTACCCTCAATCTCTACCTTAGTTCCAAATCTTGATACGAGGTTACTCACTATTCTCAAAGCTAGCTTCTGGCTTATGTTTTGAGATATTATCGACTTAATTAGGGCCTCATATAGTGTTGGTGTTAAGGCTGGTCTAAGACCTCGATATTTCAACGCTAACTTGTGAAGCTTAGGAAATCTCCTAACACAGTTTAAGAACTTATTATAGTCTAAGTTTACGTTATAGATATGCTTTACCAAGTTTAAAGCGGTATAATCATCACCTTTATACACTCTAACCATTATCCTGGGTTCGTCGGGTTCACCCTCAATGCATGCTTCATAAGCAATCTCGCTTACAACCCTACGACAGCAATTACCTTCGTAAATCCCCGGTATAGGTTTACCTGGTATTGAGTACATACTTAAATGCTTAATTATTTGGTATGGGGGCTTAGGTCTTAATACAACCTCCTTCATTAAAAGACACGCCTACATACTTGAATAAGGAGAAGATACTTTAATCTTTATGTCCATGAGGATTATACATTAAATATTTACGATGTATATACCTTATTGGTGACTACATGTTTAAGTCTTTAGAGGATCTAAGTAAGTATTACTTAGTGCTTCATCCTAGAATGGCTACATTAATAATATCTAAGTGTCCTAACGGTAGAGATAACGTTATGCCTGCATCATGGGTTACGCCACTCTCTGAAGAACCACCAAGTCTTGGTGTAGCCATTGATAGGGAGTCATATACCTTCGAGTGCATTGAGTATTCAAAAGAGTTTACAGTTAATGTGCCATCACATGATAAGATAGAGCTAGTATATAGCTTAGGCACGATATCTGGTAAAGATGTAGATAAGGTCAGTAGGTTCGGTCTTAAGTTGATTAGGGGCAGGAAGGTAAACGTAAGTGTTTGGAGTGATGCTATAGGAGTTATTGAATGTACAGTTGAGAAGAGCGTTGATGTTGGTGAGGTCAGGTTTTACATAGGTAGGGTTGTTGATGTATACGTAGTACCTGAACTTATGAGTAGGTGGGGTTGGGACTTCACTAAGACTAACATACCACTACATGGATGGGGTAGAACGTTCTACTTAGTTGGTAGGAGGTACGTAGTACTTAGAAGAACAAAGTAAATCAGACGTTGGCGTACTAATCATCAATCATATGGGTCGGGCACTCATCACCAAGGGATAATACGTTCAGAGGCTAAAAGCGGTTAGTCTTGAAAGTAATATAAGTATTAAGGTGTGTTTTTAACTTAAGCCACACCACATAGGACAGACTCTTTATTATTAAGCATTTCTAAGTTTCTAATGATGAGCTATGCCTAAGATCTATTGCTGGGTTCATACAGATAGGCTTGATGAGGTATCATTGAATAAACTAGTATCGCAGGATATATGTGATGACGTATTTCTCTTAGTAATTACGTCATACCATGTATTCTATAATTCAAGAATATATCCCAGCAAAGCAATACATATACCCTTAAAGGAGGTTGTAAACGTACTTAGGGGTTCAGGTATTAATGTTCATGCATGGATAGTAACGTTACTTCGCTCTAATGAAGAATTCATGTTTAGGAATCTAGACTTATACCATGTATCAAAGTATGGTAGGCTAATAATCCTTAACCCACCCTACCGTAAGGATTATACATGGCTGGATCCTGCTAACCCAGGTACTGTTGACCATGTAGTTAATGTAGTTAATGAGATCTTAGATCTAGGGTTATTTGATTCAATACACTTAGATTATATTAGGTATCCAGATAACCCACCAGCTCCTGGTGTTGCTAAGTATTATGGGGTTATGCCGACCTATATTGATGAATATGACTTCGGCTATAGCACTATAGCCCTTAGTAGGTTCAGGAATGAGTACGGACTAGATCCTAAAACTCTAGATTATAACTCAATAGGTTATAGGATATGGTCATTATGGAGGGCTAGTAGGGTTAAGGATGTAGTCAATGAGGTTAAGCGGTTATGTAGGTCAAGGGGTATTAAGGTAGGTGCTGATGTATTCCCAACACCTGAAATAGGCTTTAAGCACGTACTTCAAAAGTGGGATGAGTGGGGTATAGACCTTTACGCTCCAATGCTCTACCATGAATATTGGGTTAAATCACCTGAATGGATTATCCAGACAAGCCTGGAATTACTCTCGAGAGGCTTACCTATAACACCTGGTATACACCTTAACCAGTTAAGGATTGATGATGTTAAGTACGTCATTACATCACTTATTGAGAGGATTAAGACGTTAGCACTATTTACCTACCCACCAGCATCTAAAGTTATGGAGGAGAACTGGGGTACCGTATACGCATTACTTAAGGATCTAGGTGTAAGGTAGATGAGTGAATACTTCATTGATAGGGTACAGGAGCTTGAGGAATTACTAACCTTCGTACATAGCGCTATCTACGAGGAAGCACCGTACGTAGGTATTAAGGGGGTTATAGGATTTCCAGGATACGGAAAAACAGCACTACTTAAGGCATTCCATGAGAGGGCAAAGAAGTTACCAAACGTTGTCGCGGTATTCATAGATAATTACTCACCTAAATTATTAGAGGAAATACTAAGCACTCTTGAAACTAAGGGAAAGGTATTATATAAGTTAAAGAAATTCGTACGCTCCATCATAGGTTCGAGACAGGTAGTTTCAATGATATTAGATGCTATCGGTGAATTCGTATCACCAATACCGTTAAAACCTATTGAAGCATTAGTTGAGAATGTAGTTAAGAGTCCAGAACTCATTAGTGAGCTTAGAGAAAAGTATGCAGTAGCTCTAAGAATTGTTGAGTCCATAGATCCTAAATCCGTCTTCGTAGTTATTGCAGATGATCTAAACAACATACACCCATCAAACTTCTTAGAGATATTCTTCCTCCTACCCTTAGCCATAATTAAGAAATGTAGGAAAATATGTATAGTTACGGCCATCAGGAGTTCACACATGGATGAGTTTCAACGCCTTAGAAGGGATTACTATAATAGGTTAAAACTCATATCTAGGATGTTAAACCTAAAACCACCAGCAATGCATGTTGTTGAGTTTGAAGATCCCCTACTATTAAGAGAATTATCGCAGAAGGACTGTGTAGAGCTCATACATAAGGTCACTAAAGCCGAAGGTATAGAGCTAAGTGAAGCTGATGCTAGAAAGGTATGTGAGTATAGTAAGGGCCACCCACTCATAACATTGTTCATGGTTAAGAGACCTCAACTAATTAGAACCGAGTTAAAGTACATGAAACCCTATGTAGTTTCTAAGTATTTAACGGATAAGGTCATACTTAAATATATCCTAGACGACGTATATGAAATCCTCAATGAACTGTCTAAGGAGGGTAAGAAAGATGAACTCCTACTCCTCTACATTTTAGCAACCCTAGGAGGGGATGTGAATACATCTACCATGCAGAGGATACTTAACCTCTTAAGACCAGGTAGTTATGCAACAATACTAATCGATGAGCGTTTACTTCAACTTATCTCAATAGCTGATGATACTATACAATTTATACACCCTATAGTTCATAGCGCCACTCTCTCATACTTCTTTAAGCATAGAAGGATGTTAATACCTAAAAAGATACTTACTAAGGTATTTAGCTACATTAAGCAGCATCACGTAGAGAACGCTATAGTGTTTGCTTTACTACACAAGACTAGCCTAGGTTCACGCTGGCTTAAACTACTACTAGATGAGATTAGTAAGAGTGAATCCTTAATGCATATATTAAGTACTCTTGAAAATGTGTACTACATGTATGAAAACCTAGCTAATGCAGGCATACTTAGTATAGGCCCTGACTACTGCCGTCTTGTGTACGAGTACTCAAGGTATAAGCTAGCTCATGGGATGTATCGTGAACTATTAGATGTACTAAAAACTTCCATAGGAAGGTGCCGTAAATATCCTGAACTACATACGCTCCTCTACTCTAACTACGCCTATGCTACAGCCCTTTACGGAGATTTTGAGGGTAGTATTCGCTATAGTGATAGGGTTATAGAAGGTATTAGCATACTCGGTGCTGAGAAGTTAGGTGATGAGTTAGTACGTGCCTACGTACGAGCATGCTTTAGTAAGGCACTATCCCTTCACGCCCTAGGTCGTTTTAAGGATGCTGCTTTATGGTATCGTAAAGCAGCTGAAATACTCATGAAGAGGGGTATACCCATGAATGAAGTTCAAGCTCCTCAACTAGGAACATCACTACTCATACCTAGTTCAGAAGCTTATGAAAAGGTGGTTAATGATAACGACCTACTATGGCTCTGTGCTAGAATACACCTACAGGTAGCCCACTTACTATCACATGTCGATAGAGAGAAGACCCTTAGGATAGAGAACGAACTCTATAATATCTTAGACTCACTACAGCAAAGGTATCCACGTAATATGGTCTTAAAGGAGCTCTTCTTAAGTACTACGCATAGACTTGCAGGTAGTTTAGAGGTTATGGGCTATAAGGATAAGGCCTATGAACTTGAGAGTAAGGCTGCAGAATTATCATTTAGAATCGGTATAATACCCCTTCACGGTTTAGCAGCTTTAGGTAAGGCAACAATGCTTATGGATAGGGGTAAGTATGAGGATGCATTAAAGGTGCTTGAGCCAGCATGTGAGGCATTAAAGGCTACGGAGTACCTTGGAGAATACACTAAATGCCTCTTACGTAAAGCACACATACTACACCTCTTAAGGCGAGATGAAGAATCATGCAAGATCTTATTAAGTGAGGAACTCCATAAGCTTCTAACAATGACTAAGTATAGTAGTGCATATGAGCTATACAATAAGCTAAGAGATGAAGTTATAAACAAAGTATGTAGAAGGTTAAGTACTAGTACTTAAGCAATGATTAGTTAACTAACTAAATTCTAAACTCTAAACCTAAAAGTTAACTCGTATTACTCCTTACCTAAGACTTTGATAACTTTATTAAGGAAGGCCTTTCTACCTTTAAGTGCCTCAGTTATTAAGGTCTTTACTAACTCTTCATTAACTTCTAATGGCTCATTTTCTAGATTTCTCCTGTAGTTTATTACGTTAGTCTTGTATTTGTCTAATTCATCGAGCTTTACACCTACATCTAGTAGGCTATTAGGTATGTTTAAGGTGTCTAAGAGGTTTATTAGCTTGATTACTAGCTCATCTATGCTTGAGGCCTTGAATACATGCAATAATCTACCAACCTTATTCTTGATAACTTTTAAGCTTCTATAGAGTACGTAGGGCATTACTAAGGCATTAGCTAATCCGTGATGTACCTCATGATGTGTTGTTAGATAGTAGCCTAGTGCGTGAATCAACGTAGTACCTGCTATGTTTATAGCCATACCAGCTAATGTTGAAGCTAAATGTAGGTTTAGTAATGAGTTAGTTTCATATTTAACTCCATTAGTGATACTACCTAAAATTAATTCTACAGCATTTAATGCGTAAATATCGCTAAATACGTTAGATGACTTAGACATATATGCTTCAAGTGCATGTGATAGTGCGTCCAGTGAAGTCCATGAAATCATGTCTCTAGGTAAGTGCTTAAGTACGCTAGGATCAACTAGTGCGACCTTAGGTATTAGAGGTTCACCGACTATTACTGCCTTCCTCCTATTAACCTCATCCGTTATGATAGCGTATTTCGTAACCTCACTACCTGTACCACAAGTAGTTGGTATGGCTATTATGGGGGTTATGTCGTCCTTAACGATCTTAGGGTAGAAGTAATTTGAGGTTTTACCGCCAAGGGATGCTACAACAGATACAGCCTTAGCAGCATCAATAACACTACCACCACCAAAGGCTATGATCACATCAGGATTGAACTCCTTAACAGCCTTAGCTACTTCATTACACTGTGATGCTGGAGGGTTTGGTTTAATACCTATATAGAACTTATACGTAATACCTTCATTACTAAGTAACTTAGATATTAGATCGGTATAGCCATACCTTAAGGCAAAACTCCTACTGAATAGCACGAAAGCCTTTCTACCGAACTCCTTAATAACTTCACCTAACCTCTTGATTGAGTCATAGCCTAGGTAAATTCTTGTTGGGGTATAATAGTATTGAATCACAGCTAACACCTATGCTATAGGTGAATTACCTAGTATATTAATAAAATGCGTTACGTAGACTCTAATGGTGTGATGAGTTTTGTCCCCTGCTGAGAACTGATGAAGTCCTCCCAGGCTGATTGGGTTTAAGCACTTAAAGACCTAATTAGCTTAACGAATGAGTAGTCTACGTATACGTAACTCATAGGAGGTCTAAAGGTGGTTACATATCTACGCACTTCATAAAGGCTTACGGATCTACGATACCTAATCACATCACCTATCTCTAGGAGTATTAATCTCCTTCTACTTAACGCGTATCTCTCATTAAAGAACCTCCAATTAATTTCATCGAACATCTTACATTTAGATCTAAGGTATAGAGCTATATCCTTTGAGTATCCTGTAATTACGTTTGAAATCACGAACTCACCTATAAATGCCTTCTCAGGTGATGATGAGTATATGAGTACCACATCACCACTACTCAATGGACTAAAATACGTCCTTACCTCACAGTCCTTAACCCCATCAACTATTTCATGAGCGTAGACAGGCTTAAACGACATAACAACATACATTGGGCTCCCACCCTCTTATAAGGTTTAGGGAAGTACGTAATACACTTAAGCCCTAAAGTAGTAACTGATATGTCTTTAGAGCGGTGATTGTGGTGAAGGAGCTTAAGTCAGCTATTCTACCTGTTGATGAAAGTGGTAGGCTATACCACATAGGTTTAAGACCTGGTGAAGTACCGAGATATGTCTTAATGCCTGGAGACCCTGGTAGGGTACCTAAGATAGCTAAGTATTGGGAGGTTAAGAGGGAGGTCGCATCCCATAGGGAGTTCACAACGTATGTTGGGAAGTATAAGGGTGTTGACATAGCCGCAATATCCACGGGTATCGGAGGCCCTGGAACTGCCATAGTTGTTGAAGAACTACTTAGAGTTGGTGCTGATACATTCATTAGAGTAGGTACGACGGGAGCTCTAAGGAAGGAGATAGCACTCGGTGATCTCGTAATATCGGTAGCTGCTGTTAGGTATGATGGTGCTAGTAAGATATATGTTGATACTGAGTACCCCGCCGTTGCAAGTTATGAGGTGGTTTTAGCATTAATTGAAGCAGCTGAAGAGCTTGGTGTTAGGTACCACGTAGGTATTACAGCAAGTAGTGATAGCTTCTACGTAGGTCAAGGAAGGCCCGGGTTTAAGGGTTACCTACCTGAGAGGTGGAGGGGGATTGAGAAGAGGTTAGCTGAACTTAATGTCTTAAACTTCGAGATGGAAGCTGCAACACTCTTCACTCTAGCTAACATATATGGAGCACGAGCAGGAGCTGTGTGTGCTGCTATAGCCAACAGGGTTACTAATGAGTTTAAGGCAGGCATAGGTGTTGAGGAAGCTATTAAGGTAGCTAATGAAGCAGTCAAGATACTCTATGAATGGGATCAAATAAAAGAGAAGACAGGTAAGAGATACCTATCATTTAATATATTAATGAAGCATTGGAGGAGTAAGTAGGTTAGAGTGGGGGCTTTATAGACCTTAATACATCCTCTATGATCTTCTCACTAATCCTTAAGTCATCTAAGATACTGCCTGTAGAACCCCTAATTACTAACCTATGACGTAGTGTGATAATGGATGCTTCCTTTACGTCATCAGGTATGACATAGTCCCTACCATCAACTAGGGCTAATGACCTAGAGATCCTTAGTAGATGTTGTGCTGCTCTAGGTGAGGGACCTGAGAAAACCCTAGAATCACTTCTAACCCTCGTTACTATGTCTAGGATATAATCTAGTACGTCCTTATCAACAAATACATGCTCAATTTCCCTAATAGCCTTTGAAATTTCACTTACATCATTCACAACAACCCTTAACTTGCTTAGTAGATCATAAGTACTTACTAGTCTATCACTTAGTAGTACAGCTTCCTCAACCTCCCTACTGGGGTAGTCAAACTTCAGACTTAACATAAACCTATCTAGTACTGCTATCGGTAGTGGGAATATACCTTGAGTTTCTATAGGATTTAAGGTTGCTATGACTGAAAAGGGTTTTGGTAGTTCGTAAACATCACCTTCAATACTAACCTTACCCTCCTGCATAGCCTCAAGAAGTGCTGAGAGTGACTTAGGATTACCTCTATTAATTTCATCAGCTAGTACTAAATTAGCGAATATAGGCCCCTTAACAGTCCTTAACTCAGCCGTCTTCGGATCTATGATCTTAGCCCCTATAATATCCGAGGGGAGGATATCAGGTGTAAAGGAGATCCTCTTAAACTTAAGCCCTAAAACATGAGCTATGGCCTCTGACGTTAGTGTTTTAGCAGCACCTGGAGGTCCATATATTAGTACGTGACCACCCATGATGATAGCTAAGGTTATGTAGGTTATGTCTCTCTCATGACCTAAAACAACCCTTGAAACCTCCTTCACAACATCCTCAACAATACGCTTAACGTAACTCATAAAGCGCTACAACCCCTAATAACTCTGCGTGCTATTAGATAACTTATTTACAACTACGTAGGTAATCCATAACGTAGGGAATGAATAATTAAATCATGAAAACCTTCTTAGTATGTATGGTTTGAATCCCTATTGAACGTTATTCTAGACCTTTAATTAATGACTTAACCCTACTAGCTTAGCAAGACATCCTTGTATATTGGGGTTTGCCATGCCCATTCCTTACCTACACCTAATTCATAACTCTCTACAACTGGTTTACCTAAGGTAAGCTTCCTCATTAATTGAACCATTAACCCTAACTCTTCAAGCTTTAATGCATACCTCGGGTTTGAATCAGGGTTTTCCGCTAATTGCTTAGCTACTTCTAATGAGATCCCACCTATCGTTAAGAGCCTTAATACCTTCTCCCTATACCTCTCAATAAGCTTATCTACACTCCACTCAAGCTCTATGAGCTCTGCCAACAATCTAGGATTTCCTCCAGTTATCCTCCATATCCTCTCATAGTCCATAGGAGGATTTAGCTGGTCTAATAGTTCATAGAATCCGTTTAACGGTAAATTCCATAGCATGTAGGTATGAACGTACGTATGCTTTAACAACTCCCTCTTAGATATCCCTTCACTTGTCGTTAGGACTACGAGATACCTTCTTACATCCAGCTCTGGCAACTTCCAAGTAATCCATTCATAAAGCATTTTAGTATATCTATCGACTTCACCTAAACCTATAGCCTTATATACATCATCCAATACTAGAATAAGCCCCCTACCTACACCACTAATCTTCCTCACTAATTTACTGACTAGGTAAGAAACATACTTACTCACTATAGTTCCTAAAGGTAGGTGAAGCTCCTTAATAATATCCCTTAATACCTCAT
>CAZUAD010000002.1:4177-14030 GCA_964618155.1 uncultured Desulfurococcaceae archaeon | reverse complement strand
CCTCATTCACAACATCTAGTCTAGGAAACTCCACTACCTCGCTTAAATCCCTTACCCCAAGGGCATTAACGTAAATACTAACATATCCATCCTCTCGCATCTTCTTAACGAAATACCTGAATAAGGTAGTTTTACCGCATCCTTCAGGTCCGTATACTGCTATAGGGTAAGGTATACCCCTATCCACCCATTTCCTTAATGTCTCCGTTTCATAAGCTCTATTCGAGAAGCATACCTTACGGTCAGCAACGTTCACCATGAAACTACAGTCCATTAGCACACACCCACGTTCTAAGCATTAAATGACTACTCATCCTAAGAACTTTAAGCTTAGTTATTTAAGCGTATTACCTATCCTAAAAGTTTAAGTACCCTTACGTGTTAGTGCTCTCCTTGATCTTAACTTCCACGTTATTTTTGCATGAAACGATAAATCCCAGGTTCCATACTTATTATGCAGTACGTACTTCTCGTTGGAGAGTTTCCTTAGGAAGTTCAGTATTAGAGGCTCAACTACTTCCTCCCCATATATTACTTCATATCCTAGAGCTAATCCTGATAATAATGTTCCTGGTTGGAGATTCTCCTTGAACTCCTCTAGACTAAAGATGTGTACATCAAATACCTTCCCACGTACTGCTTTCTGTAATACCTGCCTTACCTTATGCTCCAGCTTCAACTTCTCCTTCAAGTCAATCTCCTCATTAACCACTACAACTAAATCAACATCCTCCCCCTCACCTACGTATATAGTGCTTCCAAATACTACTATCGCTACTAGGTTCGACCCTAAAACATTCTTAATCCTTGATTTAACCTCATCATATAATTCTCTTCTCCCTAAGATATCCTTCAGCAATCCTTAACACCCTCTTCGCCTTCTTTATTGCTTCTTCTGCCAGCTCCCTATCTATGTATTCACTCGGTGATACAACTCTTCCTCTAAGCATGAAGGGGTACCTAGATCTAGTGTAGTATTCTGAAAACCAACCTAAAATATCAACTACCTCTTCAAACTCATCTCTCCACTCGCTTTCAAAAACCCTAATAAATACTGATGTGAGTTTGGGGCCATGATTATAAACATATTCTCTTTTGGACTCTATTAATGCCTTGACTAACTTTTCAACACACTGCTGAGCGTGGAAAACTACTTCAGGGTAATCTCCTTCATTCAATGCTCTAAGTGAACGTTCTAAATCCTTTCTTGCTTCATGATAGTATTTTCGTGCAAATTCCTCGTAAAACGTCATCCGTTCTCCCAGACTTTCTTTCTCTATTGGTGATTAGGGTATAGAGGTTAAATACTCTTAGTCTTAAGTGAACACTAATCCTAAGTTTAGGTGTCGATATTTTCAAATAGCTTAAAGGGTTAATTCAAGGCGTTCTAGTTTCTCGAACTAGGTGTTCAGTACGTTAGAGTTATTATTAATGGAGTAGCGTAATCCCACGGTGATAAGTTGAGGGTTGACCTCAGGTGTTTAGCTTTAGGTATTGTCTTAATGTCGATAATAGCTGTTGCAGTAGGCTACGTCGTAGTCCCCAGTATGCAGAAACCTACCACCGTAACCGTTACACAGTATCTAACAACTACAAAGGAGAGAACCACCACCGTAACTATAACGTTAAACGGAACTACGACCACGAATACATCTACTCCAGGAGCCAGCAATATATCCCTTAAGCCTGGAAAAGTAGTTATCGGCGTACCTAGGAACCTACCTAGCGGCGTTACGGTCTTAGGTAGCTATAGGGAGTTAGAGAGTCTTGTAAGTTTAGCTGAAGCCCAATCCTACGCTAGTAGCTTATGGTTTGGATTCAGGTATGGAAGGGCTATAGCACCTTCCATAGCACCAATGCCCTTAGTTGTTACACCGACCGTAACAGCTCCTACAGCACTGCCTTTAGCTAAGGTAGCAGTAGAGACAGCTGGTAGGGTACCTTACTCACTAACCAATGTTCAGGTAGCAGGTGTTGATGAAGCAGACATAGTTAAGACTGACGGTAAATACATCTACTTAGTTAGTAATAATAAGGTATACGTGATTGAGGCATTCCCACCAAGTAACCTTAGCGTAAAGCACGTCATTAAGTTCAACGAGAGGGTTAAGGGTATATTCATATACGGTAATAGGTTGGTAGTAATTTGTGAGAAGGGTTATGAAATAGTTAAGATACCTAAATGGATAACTACGACAACAGTTGTTGAGTTGCCAGTAGTTGAAGTCTCTAATGGTAGGACAGTGACTAAGACATTAACCCTTACGGTAACTAAGACCATCATACCCCCTGTACCCTACGTAAGGCCTCAAAACACTACCGTATATGTATTCAAGGTCGATGAGAATGTTAAGAGGCTATGGAACATAACACTAAGTGGGTCATACGTAGCGGCTAGGATGATTAACGGTACGGTATACTTGATATCCCAGATGAGGGTCTTTAAGATAGGTAACGTAATACCCCTACCAATCATTGGTGGTGTTAAGGTTGACCCAAGATTCATTGTAGCTTTTAGGGTTCCTGACGTAGGCTACAGCTATACCACCATATTAGCACTAAACGTAAGTAGTCTTGAGTCTAAGGCCCACGTATTCCTCGTAGGTCAGTCAAGTAACGTCTATGTATCACATAAGAACATATACATACTATCTAGGAAGTATGTAAGTCCCTACGTCATAATGGGGGAGGTCATGGTCGATAAATTGATTAAGAAGCTGCCTCAAGACCTTAGAGCTAAGGCTGAGAGACTTAAGGAGATCATCGAGGGTAAGATTAAGGCATCAGCTGAGGAGGTGATTAATCTCGCTAATCAGATAGTGCTATGGCTGAATAAACTACCCGAAGCTGATAGACTAAGCTTAATTAATGAGGTCATTAGGGAGGTCAATAAGGTGTTGAAGGAAATGCCTAGGGAGTTAACGACCATATATAGGTTCTCAATTAAGGGCTTAGACGTAGTAGCTGAAGCCGTAGGTACAGTACCTGGTGCTGTAATGGATCAATTCTCAATGGATGAGTACGGAGGCTACTTCAGGATAGCAACTACTGTTAGTAAGGTGTCATTAGAGCCTACAGGTATGTTGAGATGGACGAGGAGTAATAACATCTACGTACTAGACATGAACCTAACCATAGTAGGTAGGATTGAGGATTTAGCTGTTGGTGAGAGGGTTTATGCTGCAAGGTACTTAGGAGACCTAATGTACTTAGTAACATTCAGGAGGGTAGACCCATTATTCGGTATAGACTTAAGCGATCCTAAGAATCCGAAGGTTCTAGGATTCCTAAAAATACCAGGCTACTCCGAGTACCTACACCCTTACGGTGATAAGTACCTCATAGGCGTAGGTGTTGCTGGTACTGAGGAGGGTAGGGGTATCAAGGTATCACTATTCGATATATCAGATCCGAGGAACATTACTGAGGTTTCTAAGGTCATAATAAAGGATGCCTTCTGGTCACCGCTATTCTCAGATCATAAGGCATTCCTTATGAATACGTTTAAGGACTACATAGCGTTCCCAATATATGGTAAGGCTAATGGCTTGGCCGTCATTAAGTTAAGTGATGGTAGGTTAAGCATTAAGGGCTTGGTATCTCATGGGTCATGTATTAGGGCACTATATATAGGCGACTACATATATTCGATATCCCACGATAGCGTCAAAGCAGTTAGTGATGAAGACTTAAGCATTGTAGGTACGTTAAACCTTATTCAGGGGTTTAAGTAGGTTAGCTAAATTATATCCATTTTTGATCTAATATGGAGAGTTAGTACTTTAAGTTAAGTTTATTTTGAATGTGTACCCCATAGACTGGGTGCTTAAATCTGGGTATATGCGGAGATTGCATATTTTTTAGACCGAACCTTATGTACCACTACATAGGTTACTGCACTAAGTTGGGAAAGGTTATTACTCAAAGGAATGAGGCTTGCGAGTATTTCAAGGAGTTAACTAGGGATGACATACTTAATGCGTTAAGGGGTAATGGTAGGGTTTACTGCTTAACGTGTAGGGTATGGGTCTATAGGGATGATCTGAGTAGGCATGAAGGTCATAGACTCGTTATAGGGGTTTTCGAGGAGCCTCACGTCCATGAGGAAACATACTCAGCTGATTGAGGTGGTAGCATGGATTCTATACACTTAGTAGTTGGTGGGCCACAAGGTGGTGGCTTAGATACTGTTATGAGGGTTATAGCTAGGTTAGCCGCTAGGCTAGGCTATAGCCTCATAGCTGATCGTGAGTACTACTCAAACATTAAGGGTAGGCATAGCTACATACATATTAAGATTTCAACGGAGACTGCTAGATCCTTAACATATCCTGTAGACCTATTCGTATCAATGGATGCTGAGTCAATATTCCATCACTTCCTAGACGTTAGAGAGGGTGGCTACTTAGTGTATAATACATTCATTGGAGGTAAAAGCTTAGGTTCTATAAAGAGTATGAGAAGGTATACCATGGAGAGGATTAGAAGGACCATGGCTAAGGTAGGTATTAAGGGTGATACCGTAGATGATGTTATTGAGTGGGTTAGTGAGAATAGAGCTGTAAACATTATTGGTTTAAACTATGAGGAGATAGTTAGGAGGTTAACGAAGAGGGGAATTCCGTATCCTCAGGCGTCACGTTTAATAAGCACGTTAGTGAGTACTGTAGTAACCTATGTTCTAGGATTTAATGTTGATGAGTTAAGGAGTGTTATTAGGGATGTATTTAGAGGTACGCCTGAGGTTATTAGGGCTAATATCCTCATGGTTGATGAGGTTATGGAGATATTAACATCGATATTTAAGGAGCCACCGTTAAAGCTTGATGAGCCAAGCAACTCATTTGATGAAGTATTAGTCGTTACGGGTAATGAGGTTGTTGCTATGGGTAAGATAGTTGGTGGTCTTAGATTTCAGTCATACTACCCGATAACCCCTGCTGCTGATGAGAGCTTCTACATGGAGGGTAAGGAAGTCATCAAGACTAGCAGAGGAGATACCAGTAATGTGGTCGTAATACAGACTGAGGATGAGATTGCAGCCATAACGTCAGCTATAGGGGCAGCATTAGCGGGTGTTAGAGCTGCTACATCAACGAGTGGTCCAGGCTTCTCACTCATGGTTGAAGCACTTGGCTGGGCTGGGATAAATGAGGTTCCAGTAGTGATTACCTACTACCAACGTGGAGGACCATCAACAGGCCTACCGACTAGGGGCTCACAAAGCGACCTACTCTTCACGCTCTTCGCAGGTCATGGTGAATTCCCGAGAATAGTAATAGCGTCAGGCGATCATGAGGAGGCATTCGTGGACGCCATAACATCCTTAAACCTAGCTGAGAAGTATCAAGTACCCGTGATACATCTACTAGATAAGTTCTTAGCCAACACCATAGTTACGATGCCCATACCCGACCTCAGGAGGTTGAGAATTGAGAGGGGGTTGGTCGCTAGTGAAGGTGATGAGCCATTTAAGAGATTTAACTTAAAGTACGTAGTATCCCCAAGAACATTCCTTGGTCAAGGCCCCATAACGTACTATACAGGTGATGAGCATGACGAGGTTGGGCACATAACTGAGGATCCTGAGTTAAGGGTTAAGATGTACTCTAAGAGGATGAGCAAGTTAGAACTTATGGACCAGGAAATACCTCAGGAGGAGAGGGCCGTTCTATATGGTGGTGATGAAGGGGACTTACTCATTATTGGGTGGGGCTCGGTTAAGGGTGTTGCTCTTGATGCTATCGAGGTATTGAGGTCTAAGGGTGTTAATGCCTCATACCTACATCTAAGGTTCTTCATACCATTTCCAGCTGAGAGAGTTAGAGAGCTTGTTGAGGGGTTTAGGAAGTATGTGTTCGTTGAGCAGAACTACCTAGTACAGGCTGGTATGGTTGCTAAGCTATATGCCTCAATAGAGCCTAAGCACTCCATAGTTAAGTTTACTGGTAGACCTATCTACCTAAACGAACTCGTTTCATCTCTGCTTAAGGTTTATCGTGAAGGTGTTGAGAGGGTGGTGTTGGGTTATGGAGCCTAGGCTAAAGTTGAGGGTTACTAGCTATAAGGCTGATGTATGGATTGATTGGTGTCCTGGTTGCGGTAACTACGGTATATACATGGCCGTACTTAAGGCCTTAGAGGAATTGAGGCTTGATCCTAGGAAGGTCGTTATAGTGTCAGGTATAGGTTGTTCAGGTAGGATGGCCCATTACTTCATGGTTAATGGAGTGCATACGCTACATGGTAGGGCAATACCGTTTGCTGAGGGGATTAAGTTAGCTAATCCTGAGTTAACCGTCATAGTCCACGGTGGCGATGGAGACCTACTAGGTATTGGTATGGCGCATTTCGTAGCTTTAGGTAGAAGGAACATAGATATAACGGTAATCATACATAATAACGGTGTCTACGGGCTAACTAAGGGTCAAGCATCACCAACGCTACCTAGGGGTGTTAAGACTAAGGCACTTGCAAGACCAAACATACAGGATGCTGTAAACCCTGTAGCCATAGCATTGGCATCAGGGTATACGTTTGTAGCTAGGGCATTCTCAGGTAATGTACAGCACCTTAAGGAGTTAATAATTAGGGCTATAAGGCATAGAGGTGCATCCGTTATTGACGTATTACAGCCATGTGTTACATACAATGACGTCTTTACACCACAGTACTATAGGGAGAGGATTTACAACTTAGACGAAGACCCTAATTGGGATCCTGTGGTAAGGAGTCAAGATGGTGGTGAAGCTAAGACCAAGTTGATTAAAGCCCTATCTAAAGCCTATGAGTGGGGTGATAAGATACCTACAGGAGTATTCTACGAGAACCCGCACGTACCCACCTACGAGGATAGGTTAGCAGCAATAGCACCAGTATATAGGAGGGTACCACCAGCTAAGCAGGTTGTTGAGGATGTTGATGGTAGGTCCGTAGTGGGTATTGAGGAGTTTAAGAGGTTATTCTCTGATAGGATTGTTAAGGTTAAGAGGTAATTCAACTATTCGATTAAGGAAAAACGATTTGTTTAATCCCTACCTCGTTACTATTCTCTTAACCATTAAGCATTTCTTGATGAATGAAATCTTGGGTATGTGCTTAGGTAGTACTACCTCATCAACTAATTTTACGGCCTTCACTTTCTCATCGATAAGTTCCCAGTTAACGTCGTCTTCGAATGTTAGTTTACGTATGTTCATGAATACTACAGGTCTCTCAAGAACTTCTAAATCCTTCCTAGATATGGATAGCTCACTAACACCTGTTACGATATTGTAGTCCTTAATACCTTCGGCTAACGTCTTAACAGCCTTAGCTGGTGTTAGGACTAACTCAGCACCTAACCTACCAAGCTCCCTACCAACCCTCTCACCAACCTCCTTACCAACAACTATGAGCGTTAGCATAAATCTCATAGCCTCATTCATTAACTCACCAATACTAACACCAAGCTCTCTAGCAGTACGTGAAAACCTCTCATAAAGCTCTGGATCAAGACCCCTTATTGTAAACACCTTCTTACCCTCCTCACCCTTTCTCTCACTCATAGCTTAACCCTGTAATACATGTATTACAGAGTATATAAGTATTTCTGATATTACATGTTTTCTGTAGTGATTTAGTTTAAGGACTATCTCAAGTATATTAACTTTAAATTATTAACTACATCGGGTTTCCCCCGAGAGGTAGGTGTTGATGACCCTAGTCATTGCATTAGTATGGGGTCAGGGCGTTCTCGTCTCAGCTGATAGTAGGGCTTCAACACCACTAGTATTTCATGAGGAGAGGAAGATTAAGCCCATATACTTTACCCTAGGTAATGAAGAGAACCTCTACTTAGCCGTAGCTGGTGGTGCTGGTGATGCTACACTGGTTAAGCAGGGTTTTGATCTCATGGAGTCAGTATTCAAATCTTGGTTCGATAGCGTCGGCTTAAGAGAGCGTAGGAACCCATCAGTTAGTGAGCTTAAGGAGATAGTATCAAGTGTAGAGTCTAGGTTTATTAGCAGGTATCGTAGCCTTAGGGATGTCGGTATAGAACCTAACGTAAGACTATTGCTTGCCAGCGTGTCGCAAGAGGGTAAGCCACTACTCTATGTCTTCGATGAGAGAGGGCTAGCTGAGCCAGTACATGACAACCCAGGATACGCACTCCTTGGTAAGGGAGTGATTACCGGCGGCCTCCTACTACTAAGGCTCTTAGACTATAGACCTGGTGAGGCATGGGAGTGGGATCTAGGTTTACTATCAGCATTCATAATAGATATGGTATCAGAGATAGATCCGACAGTATCACCATTCCTAGGTGAGTCATACTACATAAGATATGATGAGGAGAGTAAGAGAGTAATTCTAGGACCGCTAAAGGAAGAGGCCTACAAGGAATTTAAGGAGCGTATAAGGAGGAGGAAGAACCTATTCAAACTACTATGGGATACCTTAGAAAGGGTAGGTGAGGAAAAAGTAGAGAGTAAGTTGAAGGAGTTGGTCAGTAAGTAAAAACTGTTAACCATAACCTTCAGACACTACGTTAGAGAGTATCGACTCTATTGCTTACCTAAATACGAAAGGCTTTGAAGGTGAGCTCAATACCAAGGTTATGGCTATCAATTTCCATAGACTTTCAGGATATCCAGTACTTAATGCTGCTGTTAGCAGCTCACCATAATGTCTTATCAAGTAGTTAAGGGGATACCTAGGTACGGAGTACCTCCTCCATAAGTAATCAATTATTTCATCTAGAATTCTCAACTCGATAAGGAGGGGTTCTATACGTACCCCTAAAGATAGCGGGCTTTTAAGTCCTATCCACGAGTTTATGATGTCATCAACATCATACCTAGGGAGGTATGGTTTAAAGTACCATACAAGCCCAGCAACATACTCAATGCTGGACTCCTGTAGTAGTTTATTAGCTATGTACTTATGTATTAAATCACCACTTGGAATAAAGGTTATTAACTCATAGTATGTAGCTAAGCTCTCCTCTATGACCCTATAGTAGAAGTCTAGCCTATAAGCCTCTAGCCTACGTTTAGGTGAGCCCTCATGTGCTATATCAGTGTATGAGTGTGTTGCCTCATGAGTTATTACAGACTTTAGGAGGTCCCTCTTAATTGATTCACTACTATGATAACTCCTAAGGTCGCCGACCTTGTTTAATGCTTCGTCAACTACATCGGAGATCTTATCGACGTTGATCACGATTAAGGGCTTACCTATTAAGTCCCTTAAATCCTCATGCTCCATGTATGGTGCACTCCTTAAGTAGCACCCTAATGCCTCAATACCTACACATACACTAGGCTCGTAACGCTCAATAGCTCTATCAACCCTACCTGAGAGCTCTCTAAATAATCTCCTCAACTCATCGACATCAATATGCCTTTTAGCTTCAAACCTTTCTGTAAAGTCTTTAATAACTCTCCTAATGCTATCCCTGACCTCGTCAGGATAGCATCTAACCTGCCTACATAGCTTAGTAGCTAGGTCATTAGGAGCTAATAGTATTGGACATCTAAATGCTGCATAGCTAATGACCCTCCCATCAGGTAGGTATCTATCTAGGTATGAGGTATCTAGCCAGGACGGCTTCTGCAATAATATGAAGACAGCCTTCCTTTCAATCACCTAAACCCCCAGTAACCAGCCACTCAGAGTATTATAAACTTTGCTTCTACAATACCAAAAGTAGCAGGTAAACTGATATATAATGCATATATAACGTTAAATAATGCATTATACATTAAATGTTTAAGTAGAATACAACCAATATTCAGTACATTAATTAAGATAATCCAGTAGTGAGAGGCATTGTAGTGGCTAATACATCATATGTGCTAATTCCTCAAAC
>CAZUAD010000002.1:0-4167 GCA_964618155.1 uncultured Desulfurococcaceae archaeon | reverse complement strand
CTCAAACCGTCAAGAGATTCGGTAACGCTATATGGAATGTGTAATAAACTTGAAGCTATCGTGTTGTACAGGTGCTTATAAGCTTTATGTATGTTTAATTCATAACCCACTTAAATACCTCATAATACTTACTGCTGGTGTAGGTTATGGGTGAGGATGCTGTAAGAAGGGCTGTTAGGAGGATTACGTCGGAGTTGATGGTATGGTTTATTATGGCGTCAATCTCATTAGGTATATCTGCATCGCTCATAGGTGAGACTGCTAAATCACTAAGAACGTACACTACACCCCATCAGTTCCTAGTAAATACCGTGTTGATGGGTCTTGCTACGGGTTGGCTCATACTCTCGTTAACACTATTCATTAACATATTACGTATAGATGCTAAGCACGGCTACTTCATAGCTGTAAAGTTTAGAAGATACGTTCCCAGCACTAAGGAGGTGGTTAGCCTAGCTAAGGATGTTATCTCACTTTATAGGGGTTATAGGTGGCTCATAGTGGTTGTCAGTACGTTGATCTTAATAGCAGGTCTGCTAATGCTCTTCTACTCCACATACTACTACATCACCAGTAAGCTCGGCATTAATGAATTCCTGTTCAGGCTCTTCATAGGCTTAATAACTACTTCATACGCTACCCTAAGCTTATACCTTGAGGAGAAGTCGATAGCTAGGAGGTTGGCTAAGGTTAAATCAGTTGAGGTTGAACTCTCAAAACTACTTGCTTAGGGGTAGTAGGATGAAGCCTAAGAGAAGTTCTTACGAGATTATGTGGGATATACTGACGTATTGTAGAGAGCCACGTAAGCTAACACACATTATCCAGGCATGTAACTTAAATACTAAGGCTGCTAAGAAATACATAAACCTACTCATGGAGAAGGGCCTACTAGCGAGGCATGGTAGTGAATACGTAACTACGGGTAAGGGCTATGCCTACATGGAGCTCTTCGCAAAACTCTACATGAAGATTTTTAGTGATTAGGAGAGGGCTAACATCATTTTACTGGTTCCAGGATAACCTTAAGCTCCTTAATCTTCTCCCAATACTTAAACTCTATGACCCTATAGGCTCTATCCTGTACACCCTTAATGTACGTCCTACTATCGGGTGATTCACCAACTATCCTCCTAGCCTCATCCTCACTCTCAGTTAGCCCTACACTCTCCATTCTAGCGATCAGTACTGAAACCCCTCTAGACCTACACACATCCCATAACTCCTTAAGAACCCTTAGCGGTAGTGCCTGGACGACCACGTAGCGAACACCCTCACTAACCCACCTATCTACTAATTCCTCGAGTAGAGACCTATCCTCAGGTAGTGATAGCACGTTAACGACCTCATCAATACCCAACCTCCTCAAATCATCAACCTGCTTCTTAAGCAACCTATGCCTACCAACTAAGACAGCCTTCAACATACCCACCCCCTAGATCAGGATAGCCCTATCCTGACCAAACCTCCTAATACCTTCAACATAGAGCTTTAAAGCAGGTATTAAGGGGCCTTGAGATATGACTAATGTATCACCTCCCAATATATTTAACAGGTTGTTAATTACAACTTCATTGTACACTACATCAGTTGACGATATAACTCTATATTCGACATTTTGAGGTACATATTTTGATAACTTATCAACCTTTAAGATCCTAGACCTAAACATCTCCTCATAAAATCTCTGATGCATCACGCTCTGTGTATAGAGTGCTATGAACTTACCTACACGATTTTCAGCATCACAAACACTATTCAAAGCATCATTAATTATGATTAACTGTCCTGGACTCCACTGCTCCGTAGCTATAATAACAACATTACTAATGATGCCTCTAAGCTTTTCTAACCTACTCTTGATTTCACTGTAAAGTCTAACCAAGCGACCTAATACAACCTCCCTCTCTGTAGGTCCTATGAACTTAAGAAACCTATACATGCCTTCTATGAAGTTAGCGATATTAGCAACCTTAACTAAGTGTTTAACTTCGTCAAGTATACCTTTAAACCTTAGATCTTTCCTAACGGGCGATGCAACCATGTAATGATACTCAGCAATTCCAGGCTCTTCAAGCTCAGATACATACTGAGCATACCAGGTATAAGTGTCATAGATCATGTGAGCTAACATTCTCTCTAAGGTGTTTAAAACCACGTAAGGGATGAGTTGCGATCTGCTAATGAGGTATAGAGTAACAGCAAATGCTTGGGTATACACCTGTCTTAGTGACATACCAAGCCTAGTCGGTGCTGTAAGTAATGAAGCTACATATGAAGCTATGAGAAGATCTATAAGCCTAAGCAGGTTATTGAATTCCCTACTGTCTTTCACTTTATCCTTAAGTTTACTACTTAAATCATCGTAGTCCACTATATTAATACACTTAATGCATCCTAAATCTTTAATTAGATTTATAGGTGATGTAAGCCTCGCATGAACAGACTTAACGACCCAGGGGCTTGAATGTTCTTCAACTCTCATTAAGGGAATAGCAACTAAGTACCTAAAGGGTGTTATTAACGATATCGAATGTACATAAAATATTCGCACAATATCAGCATATCCAACATCTTTATTATACCCAGCGTCATCACTGCTTACGTAAGTAGTAAAGTTACTTAACATTGTTACTAAATCACTTAATAATGGCCATATAAGGCTTTTTCCACGTGTTCTTTGGGTTATGACTAGAATCTTAGGATGCCTTACATAGGACTTATAATCCTCATTTCGGGGAGTTACTATGTATAGGTATGTGTTATCGCCCTTGGTTATACATAAATCACATGTGTAGCTCAAATGCACCACCTAAGGAGGAGTGCTTTATATTGAAGAAGTTTTACGAATTTTTCACATGATATTTTACTATTAGTAGTTGCAGCCTTAGTTAAGTAGCCTCCAATACTTTGAATTTTCATCTCCCCATTAGTCTTAGGTGCATATATGACTTCAGGTACAACTAGTATGTAGGGTTTATTGCGCTTATCTCTATTTAACGAAGTTAATACCTCGGTCAATATGTATTTAGAGTAATCACCAATGATAACTATGAGCGTTTTATGCTTTCTGATTAAATTCCTTAAATCGTTTATTAATTCGGAGTCACTCTTGTATCTATTATGTACCTCCCAGTTAATGCTATCTACGTTACACCCATTAATATTGACTGGCTTAACCTTAGGTTTAAGGAACATACCGACAGCTTCCTTGCTCTGATCAACGAAGGCCTTAGATAGGAATACATGAACTTCGACATTTTTGTTATATTGAGAGAATATGCAGCATTGTATGGCTAGTAGTAAGTGTATCGCTGATTCAGCTCTATAGGAGTGCATACCTAGCTGTGGTAATGCTGCAAGCACATCAATATTCTTTAACTCCTCAATACTTGCCCTACATCCGCTAATTACGGGTATTTCATTATTGCAGAACGTATTAGCTAAATCTCTTAATGTAGCTATAATTCCATTAGATCTTTCGTTACGCTTGCTATGTAGGCTGATGTGTACATCGTCCATAATCTTCCTTAATGCCTTGTATGACATTAATGTTAATGCTAAGAGCATTAAGTTATAAGGCTCTGATGCCTTCCAATATATTTCCCTTATACAGTCCACTTCCCTTCTTAAGCCGCTCTCCGTTCCATGATGACCTGTAAGGCAAAATGCTAAATTATTTAGTTTAATACAGGAATCTCCATCTTCGGTGGTACAGAGAGGCTGGGGGTAAGGGGTAATAGGAATTACTTCGGATAAACGCTTCACATTACCTTGACTTTCACCCCATAGAATAGCTAGTCCATGTGATGGTCTTAAAAGTTGATAAAGGTATGCCTTCCTCCACTCCCCTAACCCACTTATATCCTCTATTACAACTCTACTCAGTAAACCTTCCTTCTCATATATTACGAAGTTATCATACTCCGTTATTGATTCCATGAACGTATAAACTAATTGAGGGTCAAATACATATACGTTAATAAGTCTACATAAATTCAACGAAAATCCCGTAAAAGGTATACCTGCTAAAAATCTAATAAATAAAGTTCTCAAGCCTTTTATGGACTGAGTTCATTGAACTGTTAAGTTTAAGGCGTCATTTCTCCATGACATAGAATTGCTAATAGCTTAGAGCAATGATTTTAAAATTGTAACGTGTAGGAC
>CAZUAD010000001.1:39388-42162 GCA_964618155.1 uncultured Desulfurococcaceae archaeon | reverse complement strand
CTCAAGGAACTCTAGGCAATCTATATCGCTACTTAAGTTGAGTACCAACGACATATGCCTAAGGAGTTCTGCATGGTTGCTAGACTCCCTAGCGATATGCCTTAACACTAAGGGTATTACATCATCAAAACGTACCCTCTCAGCCAAGGCTAGGTAGAGATCAGCAACCTCCTTCTCGAACACAGCAGAACACTTCATTACATCAGCTAAAGCCCTCTCACTCATCAACAACCCCACCAGTACTACAGCTCTAAGAACTTTAAGCATATGTAGGCAGGTAGGCTTCAAAACGCTAACGCTAATACCCTATCCAGGTAATATCTTCTGGGGTACACCATGAATCATGCATTTAACGTACATGAGGAAGTAAGAACCCATACAGCTCTCCACGTATTGAAGGGTGCTGTGGTTAAAGTCTTAGGGAAGGATGCTTTATGGACTGCAAGTACATACGTATCGGGTAAGCATGGTAGGTTAACAGTTAAATTTAATAGAAAACCAACGAGTGAGGAGATCAAGTCCATAGAGGAACTAGCTAATCAGAAGGTAAGGGAAGCTTTAAAGGTTGAGGTTAAGGTGATGCCGCGAAGTGAGGCTGAGAGGGTATACGGAAACATAATCTACGACCTATTCCCAGTACCGAATGAGGTTAAGGAATTAAGTATAGTGATCATTAAGGATACCGACGGAAGTATTTGGAATATAAACGCCTGCAATAAGCAACACTGTACAACAACAGATTGTATAGGTAAGCTAAAAATAAGGAAGGTAAGGTTTAGGAAATCCAAGCAATTACTTGAGATCTCATTCGACATTGAACCTTAAGAATTATCGTAGGTAACAAATTTCTTAAGCTAAACCCCTTACTTAAGTCTAAAGTAATGAGTTAAGACCTTTAACTCTGAAAGGGCCTAAATATATGGTAAGGAGTAGTGATTAGTAGATTAAGTAGTGGTTATGTTGAGGTACCTCCTAATAACTTCTCGTTCATTCCCATAGATCTAGGTAAGAGGTTAAGACTCTATGTTAAATGGAAGGCTTCATATAAATGCTTCATAGCGTTAACTAATGAGTTAATGACTAAGAGAATTAAGGATTTAATAGGTGACAGAGGTCTTGAAGCCTTATGGACCACGCCATGGGGTTTCTTGGTGCCTCCACCATTTAGCTCTATGGCCGTTATATCATACATATTCTCAAGGATCACACAACCGATAATAGCTCAGCAGGTAGTCTATGATACCGCAAGTAGTGGACTATTAAAAATGGATGTTGATACACCTGGAAGATATTACTTAATAATATATAATGACTCTATTTACGGATCGCTTAAAGTTAAGTATGAAGTACTTGTTGAGGAACTTCAGTAACTGCTAAGGTTAGCTTAGATTGCGTTTTGTATGTTTACAGGAATTAAAGGAATATGTGATAGAGCTACCTTAAATATTGTCCACCTAGTGTACTCCCTGAACCCTAGCTTATCGTATAGCCTCTCAAGACCCTTAACACCATCTAGGTAGAGACGCTTAATCCCTATCTTACTTAGTCTATTAGTTATCTTCGCCATTAATGCTTTACCAAGCCCTTTACGTTGATGTTTGGGTTTGACAGCTAAGGTAGCTATAACACCTGTCTCCTTACCGTCTAATGCCTTAAATGTGAACGCATCAACATATCCTACTAATTCTCCTGTATTCATATCTTCAGCAACGTAAAGTAAGGGGCTAAACTTACGGTAGAACCTTAACGCATCATTTAAGCTCCAAGGACGTACCCAATCGTAAACGGAGAATGCTTCATTATAAACCCTAACGATATGGGGTAAATCATTTATTGACCCCTCCCTAATCCTATAACCCTTAGGTACCTTGGGTGTAAAGCTAAAGCCCTTAAACACCATTAGCGTTGCCCTATAGTCCTCCATGTAGGGGATAGGGCTAATTACATCCTTAATTAACCTATAGAAAAAGCCATTCTTATCCCAACCTCCTACCTCAACTATCCCTCTACCTCCACGTACTTCTAGGTTATACCTACACCAAGAGAGTATGGTCTTAATTACATCCTTAATTAAATATGTCGATAAGTAAGGTCTTACACACATACCTAAGTACCCTGTAAGCGTTACCTCACTATATCGTGAAAATGCTAAACCGATTAGCTTATCATCGAGAAATACGAGACCTAATTCCTCGGGATTAAACCACGATGATGAAAACATGTCATCTATATCGCTTAAACTCTTACTCCTCATAGCCCATACAACGCTAACAGACCTACACTCATTATACAGTTCCGCTATATCCTTGTTTAGATCCTTACACGAGCCTCCATACCCCTGCACTACTCTTAACAAGATCTACACCTCCATAGCACCAGTAATCCTTCTTAGCCTGAAGTGTTAAAATACCTTAACGGATGTAGAGTATAGGGACTACATGTTCTCAATGTACGCAGCAATAGTTAAGAATTTGAGAGGTGTTATCGCATTTGAAGTTAATGATCGAGAATTCATTAAGGGGATTGAGTGGCTATCTAAGAGGTTTAAGTACCGTAACATAGGAATTGGCCCTAGACTAGCTAAAAAGGCAGGTAAGTCAGTTGAGGGATTTATCGGTAAGCCATTAAGGGTGTTGACCTACCCTGTTAAGGATATAGAAGCACTTATTGAACTTCTAATAGATAGAGCAAACATGGATCCCATACTAATTGAAGCCTTAGTACTATCTTCAACCTACGTATCACCTCTCATGATAATTAGTGAGAAGTATGTT
>CAZUAD010000001.1:22960-39288 GCA_964618155.1 uncultured Desulfurococcaceae archaeon | reverse complement strand
CAGGCAGCAGGCTTAGCTATAGTCCCTGTTATTAACTTAACTAAAGCTATTAGGTCAACGTGAGAGTCTTTAACCTAGCCCCTGATTCATCAAAGATGTGTACCTTTTTAATAACTACATTTACGGTACTCCCTTCATTAACATTATCATCAGCTAATACCTTTAGTACAACATTATCTTTAATTACTACTTTGACATATTTCCTAGATCCTAAGTATTCAGTTAAAGTAACCTTTCCCTTAATTATGAGCTTACCACCAGCTTCAAGTGAAGCTAAAGCGTCATCAGGTCTTATGCCTATGTATACTTTCTTAAGATCTGATGGTACCTCATAATACTGGTTTAAGAGTCTAATTAAGGGATCTTTAACATTAAGTTTAACTAAGTTCATAGGGGGGTTACCTATGAAGTTAGCTACGAATATGTTTGAAGGTTCATCAAATAACTCCTTAGGGGTACCTACTTGTTGAGTCTCACCATTCCTTAAAACCATTACCCTATCACCTACAGCAAATGCATCAGCTTGATCATGAGTTACAAGTATTGTTGTTATACCTAACCTCTTCTGAATTTCCTTAACGAATTCACGTGCAGTTATACGTATTCTAGCATCTAAGTTACTGAAAGGTTCATCCAGGAGTAGTACATCAGGATGTTTAGCAAGCGCTCTTGCAAGCGCTACCCTCTGTTGCTGGCCACCAGACATTTGTGAAGGCTTTCTATTAAGTAAATCTCTTATACCTAATGCTTCAGCTACTTCCTTAACTCTCCTATCTATTTCATTTTTAGGTAGCTTCTTAATTCTCAAGGGGAATGCTATATTATCGTAGGCTGTCATGTGCGGGTATAAAGCCCAGTTCTGAAATACCATACCTATATTACGTTCCTTAGGTTCAACATATATTCCCTTCTCAGCATCAACTACGACTCTATCTCCTATAATTACCCTTCCCTTAGTAGGAACTTCTAAACCTGCTATAATCCTTAATAGTGTTGTCTTACCTGAACCTGAAGGACCTAAAATTACGAAGAATTCCTTAGGTCTTATTTCTAGATTAACGTTCTTTAAAGCTATAACATTTGGCGGGAATACCTTAGTTAAGCCCTCTATTATGACACTTACAGCCACCCTATCACCTCTTCATAGCCCAACCTCTAAAACCACCTATATAATACTTATTGAATAAAGCATAAACCATAACCGGAACTATCATTGCAAGTATAGATCCCGATGATAGGAGACCCCAGTCAACCTGGTACTGACCTTTAAGTCTAGGTAACATTTGCGTAATAACCATCTTATCTGAATCGAATATAAGCATTAATGCAAAGAAGAAGTCATTCCAAACCCATGCAAACTGAAGAACAGCAGCAGATATTATTCCAGGAAGTGCAACTGGTAGGACTATCTTAAAGAATATTTGCCTATAAGACGCACCATCAACTCTAGCAGCTTCTTCTAGCTCGATTGGGAGTAGTGAGAAGTAATTCTTTAAGAAGAACGTAATCCACGGTATACCCCATGAGGAGTGAACTAGTATTAACCCTATGTAGGTATTGAGTAGGTGCATACTATTTAGCATGAAGAATATAGGTATTATGGTCATTTGCTGAGGAACCGCCATTAAGAATAAGAGTGTCATGAATAAGTAATTCTTTATCGGAAAGCTAAATCTAGCGAAGGCGTAGGCAGCTAGTGCTGCTAGGAATATAGGTATTAAGGTACTCGGAACAGCTATTATGAAGGAGTTGATGAAGCCTTTCAAGAGTGAGAACATGGGATTAAAGAGTGCTTTAAAGTAATTATCGAAAGTTATAGTAAAGGGCTTTATATTCCACCAGCCATTAACAACCTCACTGAAAGGTCTTATAGACGTCATAAAGATACCTATGAATGGCGTTATCCATAGAATACCTATGAGCCACGCCACGAAGTTGGCTATGATCCATTTGATTGGCGACCTAAGTACTCCTGCTATCATACTCTCACTCCCTCATAGCCATTCTAACCCAAATTACAACTACAGGGAGTATTACTATTGTGAGTATGACTGCTACCGTAGCTGATAATGGGTAGTCCTGTAATCGAGCGAAGAAATCATACATAAGTAATGCTAAAACCATTGACGCACCTCCCGGACCTCCTTGTGTTGACGCGTATACTATATCAAATATCTTTAAATCCCATAGAATAGTCATAGCAACAACCGTAATTGTTACAGGTCTTAATAATGGTATTATTACATGTAATAGTATGGTCTTGAAATCAGCACCATCAACTATTGCAGCTTCAATAACCTCCTTGGGAATTGAAGCAAGTCCTGCTGAATACATCGTGACCGTAAATCCCGTCCATAACCATACGGAGCCAAGTATTAATGAGAAAAGAGCTGTGTCGGGGTATATGGTCCAGCTTTTCGTTAACCATCCAAGACCCATGATTTTTAGTAAAAGATTAACGATACCTAAATCCTTATCGAATGAGAACTGAATCAGGAGTCCTCCAACAATCATGGGTATGACCATTCCTAAGAATATGAATGACCTTATGATCGACCCACCCTTAACATGCTGAAGTAGTATGGCCAGTAGTAACCCAAGAACTATAACTATAGGTAAATGTAAGGCTATCCAAATCATATTATGTACTATAGCTCCCATAGGGAATGAAAGGCTTCTTAAGCCGTGCACATTTATGAACTTGAAGTTAGTGATTACCTTAAGATAATTATCAACACTTACCGTCCTTGATCCTATAATGTTAATTCCAGGTATAGGGTTTATGTTAAAGCTTAGAAGTATTGTTGCTATGATGGGGTAAATAACAAAGGTTATGATAAGTATTGAAGCTGGTATTAAAAAAGGTATTGCCTTTACGTAATATCTCCCCATCTGCATAGCATATACCTAGTTACTATTACTTCTTAGGGAAATTAGCTGTAAGGGTCTCTAATACTTGATTTAACTTATCAGGGCTAACCCATAATAGCTTTAACTGATCCCAGAATAGTTTCTGCCAATCACCACCTACACTATCATCAAGATCAGGTAGAGGCACCTTATCCTTTAATTTAGCATATACCTCTTGCATTGGCTTCCAATGATCCTCAATCCCTACTTTTAACCATGTAGCGAACTTACCTGCTTTAGTCCCTACATGGACTCTCTGACCTTCCGTAGCTAACCATTTAGCGAGTTCGAGTGCTTCCTTAGGATGTTTTGTATATTTAGGCACTATTATGTAGTCAGTACCCATGACAACACCTTTACACCCTGGTAATGGGAAGAATCCTAGATCAGTAGGGTCTTTAACCATGCCTGTTAGCCATGTGCCCATGAAGTATAGGGCATACTTACCTTGCCACCATAACTCTATAGCTCTAGTCCATTCTATGGGCTCACTGAAGTATCCTTTCTTTATGAGGGGTACTAGATACTTCTCAAATACCTCACGCGCTTCAGGATCTGTAAACTTTACCTCGCCCTTAATCAACTTTAATTGTAGTTCAGGTCCTCCAAACGTGATTATGAAGTGCTCAGTAACATCACTTATGGGCCATCCAACACCGTTCCCTGTTACTATGGGTGGACCATTAAGTATTTCCTTAAGTTTGTCTAGAAGTTTAAGGAATTCATCCCAAGATTTTGGTGGTGTTAGACCGTGCTTCTCAAAGAACGACTTCCTGTACCAGAATCCTGGCTTAGCCCATGCTGTGAATGGTAAACCGTAGATCTTATCTCCTGACTTCACTGGGTCAAATATCCCCTTAACGAACTCATTGGTATTTACCAACTTACTTAGATCATAGAGGTGACCCTGCTCACCCATTTTCTTAACCCACCAACCCCATGCAGTAAATATTACATCACCGGGGGCCATACCAGCAGCAAATTGAGGTGGTGCAATCGATGCTAAATCCTCGGCTCTATAAATCTTATACTCAAGCTTTATGTTTGGATGCTCTTTCTCAAAGGCTTTAAGTACCTCCATAAATGCCTCCATTTCAGCTCCAGCCCAAGGACCTACGACAGTTAATGTTACAGGAGCTACGGTTACAGTTGCAGGACTAGTTGTTGTTACGGTAACGGTCTTAGTTATCGTTTTAGGAGGTGGTGGGGTAATAGTTGCAAGACCTATACCATAGCCTACAGCTATACCTATGATGAAGGTAATTATAGCGACTATAGCTAATTTAGTTATTTGGGCCTTCATGATCTTACCCAGTAATATTTCACCTGTCAGTGAAAAATATCTAGGGTAGCTTAATAAACCTTTACATGCTTAATTCACTTAGCCTGGTAAGTCTAGGTTAAAGTAGACATTTTAAGTAAACTCCACTTCTATGTACCTAGCCTCAATATCCTCAATTGAAGCACCTAGACCCCCAATGACTACCTCATTACCTTCTCTTAATTGTAGTGAAAAGTTCCTTATGAAATTGCTCACGTTAACTCTCCTAACGTAACCTTCAACCTCTATAGGTTCTTTACTTCTAACATAAAATCCTTTAACATATGCTTTAGCATTATACCCTTCCTTTAAACCATCACTAATTAACTCTACTGCAAGCCAATGATGTGTAGTTTTGTACCTCTTCTTAGATTTTACGTTAAACCTTTTTATCCTTTGAGCTGTTTTCCAGCTTCCGTGGTAGAAGGACTCATTTATTATCATTATCAACTCCCACTCAGTTGTAAATAGTGTGTATGCTTTACCAAATACCACTGCCTTAGATAAGTCAACTTCTACAACATTAATTACTCCAGTTGGGAAACTTCTTAAATCGATGTTATCAAGACTTAGTAAGGGCTCTAGGTCTCTTTGATCATAAAGTTCTGACGTAATGGTTAGTGTGAATATAGAGTCTCCATTTTTAAGTAGTTTGCTGTATATGGTACTTGATAACTTTGCGAAAAGCTCTTCATTAATTGAGGCGAAGCCGTCTACCTTCATGTTTGATATCATTTCTTTGGTACGTTCAACACTCATACTAAAGCTGCTTGAAATCCATATTGAGATTTTCTCTTCCTTAGCGGTTCTATAAAACCTGCTTAACTCATCAATGATTCTTTTACTTGAATTAAGAAGCTCATTGACGTACATCCTTACGTAATGTGTTAATGCAATTCTTGGAGGTATTGCTCTATATACTCTAGGCCTACCAGCTTGAACCTCTATTAAACCCTTATTAACTAAAGACTCTAAAACTTCATAGATCCTAGTTAATGGAATTCTTGCTTTAGAAGCTATTTGAGATGCTGTTGCCTCACCAAGAGTTAGAAGTGTTAAGTAGGCCTTATTCTCATACCCTCTAATCCCTATGAATTCTAAGAACTTAATTACCTCGTCCATACTCATAAATTCTTCTTCACCTATTAGTGATAAAGTAGTAAGGGAAAATAAGCTCTTTCCTAACTACTAGGAGTAGGTGGTATACTTCGAGGTGTAAACAGTGATAGTTAAGAATTTACCTCAGCGTGACATTAGGTGGTATAGCGATATAGTAGGCGAGGATGAGGTTAATAGAGTTCTCGAATTAGCAGATAATATTAAATCATACTCCATAACCCACGTTAATTCAACATCCTTTGGAGGTGGAGTTGCTGAATTGCTTCAATCCCTTATACCATTATTTAAATCGTTAGGAATAAATGCTATGTGGGAGGTTATCGAGGCTCCTCAAGAATTTTTTAAAGTAACTAAGAAGATTCATAATGCTCTTCAAGGCAAAGAATTAACTTTAAAAGCTGAAGAATGGAGCCTATATCTCAATGTTAATAAGGAAAATGCTGAGAAGATTTTGAAATTAAATTCCGAAGTAATCATAGTTCATGACCCTCAACCTTTACCTATAAGGAGGTTTAGTATAGATGAAAGGCTATGGATTTGGAGATGTCATATAGATCTAAGCAACCCCTACGAGCATGTATTCTCAATGATATTGGACTTACTTAAGGATTATGATGCATCAATATACCACATGAGGGAGTTCATACATCCTCAAATACCTACTCCTAAGAAATACGTCATGCCTCCCTCAATAGATCCACTAAGCGATAAGAATAAGCATATATCTGAAAGCATTATTGAGAGAATCGTAAGTAAATATGGCGTAAGTCCAGATAACCCTATAATACTTCAAGTTAGTAGGTATGATCCTTGGAAGGACCCATTTAGTGTTATAGATGTTTATAGACTTATTAAGAAGAAAATTCCGAATGTACAATTAGTTCTAATAGGTGCTTTAGCCCACGATGATCCAGAGGGTCTTACATATTATGAAATGGTTAAGAAGTATGCTAGTAATGATAGGGACATATACATATTGACAAATATGGATGGTGTTGGAGCTTTAGAGGTTAACGCCTTTCAAAGAGCGGCTACAGTTATTCTTCAAATGTCAATTAAGGAAGGTTTTGGCTTATCAGTAACTGAAGCTTTATGGAAGGGTAAGCCTGTAGTAGCTAGACCGAGTGGTGGTATTAAGCTACAAGTAATTGATGGTGTTACAGGCTTCTTAGTACGTTCAGTAAGCGAAGCCTACGAGAAGACCTTATACTTAATTAAGAATCCTGATGTTAGACTTAGACTAGGTAGAAATGCTCGAGTGCATGTACTGAATAACTTCATAATAACTAAGCATCTAATAAGGTATATGAAGATCTTAAATGAAGTATACGCTAAGGTGTAGAGTAAGTGTATTGATATTGAATTAACTCATTAAAATGGGCGTGATTGTTATTACGTTGGATATCATACCGCCTAAGAGTAATGCGGGTATTGCCTTCACCTTTCTCAAACCGAATACGTATGCAGCTATGGATCCTGTCCAAATGCCTGTAGCTGGTAATGGTATAGCGACGAATATGATGAGACCTAAGAAACCCCACTTCTCGATGTACTTTGACGACCTTTTACGTACATTACCTACGTATCTAAGGTAAACTCTAGCAACCTTACTTAAATAGCCCTTCCTATTGCTTAAGTACATCATGATCCTATCTATATGAGGTAATAGCACAGGGAGGATAAGCGATAATGTTAAAACGCCCATAGATGCTGAAAGGAATGAGGATAAGGGGTTAAGTCCTAGCGATATACCAACTAATAATGCATACCTACCCTCAAAGGTAGGTAGTAAGGATAGGATGTATACCCAAAGTAGCTTATGAATCACTTCATAACCCACCTAAATCACCACTTCTAACTAAATCAAACGATGTAGTACGTACTTAAGTTTTTAAAGTATTGAATGCATATTTTCCTTAATATCCTAAGACTTAAGGACTTAGGGTCCTATGGCGGGTAATAGAGATGAATTAAGAGAGCGTATTCTTGGGGGTTCGATAATTAGCACTATACTGTGGCTTGCTTGGCCGATAGTTTTAGCTAATATAGTGAACATATCCTACAATCTAGTTGATGCCTTCTGGCTAGGTAAGATAGGTAAGGAGGCATTTGGAGCACCAACTGTTAGTTGGCCTCTCATAATGCTCTTTCACTCATTAGGTATGGGCTTTAGTGGTGCTGGTATAGCACTCATATCACAGTATGTAGGCTCTAATAACTTTGAAATGGCTAATAAGTCTGCATCACAGCTTGTTTCATTCATGCTAATAATGTCCTCAATTATAGCTATTGGCGGATACATATCATCCCCTACGATTTTAGCACTAATGGGTGTTCCACATGATGTTTATCCCTTAGCAGTAAGTTATATAAGGATAATCTTCATGGGAATGCCTATAGTGTTTATGGGCTTTACCTTTATAACCATAGCTAATAGCTTAGGTGATACGAGAACACCAACAGTATTGAATATCGCGTCATCTATAGCGAACATGATCCTTGATCCCATATTAATTTTCGGGCTTTTCGGGCTACCTCCCTTAGGCGTTGTTGGAGCTGCAATAGCTACGGTAATATCTAGATCTATAATCTCAATAGTAGGTACATACCTACTGCTACATGGGTTTAGAGGTATTAGGCTAGATTATAGGTACTTTAGGCTTGAGGGTTGGTGGATTTGTAAGGTATCAAGTATAGGAGCTCCCTTAGCTATTCAGCGTTCCTCAACGGCTTTAGGATTTACCATAATGATGAGCATAGTATCTAGATTTGGATCTTCGGCCTTAGCTGCTTATGGTGTAAGTATTAGGGTCATTGACGTACTCCAAGCATTTACGTGGGGAATAAATAGAGCTACATCAATAATGGTAGGTCAAAACCTAGGTGCTAAGCTCTATGAAAGAGCTAGGAGAGTAGCTAATGTCTCAACATTATTAACAATCCTAACGTTAACAGCTGGGTCATTAATTATACTCTTAATGCGTGACTGGGTGATTAAGGTATTCATAGATAATCCAGAAGTAGTAGCCGAAGGTGTAAGGTTACTAACAATCTTCACACCCTCAATACCATTCTTTGGACTTTTCTTCATGGGGGGTGGTATAGCTACTGGTTCAGGTCATACTAGGTTCTTTGCATTGGTATCTGTAATTAGGTTATGGGTCTTAAGAATAGGCTTAAGCATTCTATTAGCATTAATACTAAACCTAGGGACTATAGGTATATGGATCGCTATGACATTAAGTAATATTGGTGCAGGTACATTATCACTCTTATGGATTACAAAAGCTAGTTGGGCTAAGAGAATAATTGACTAGGTCTCCAGAAATGAAAATGTGCTTTAGCGATAAGGCTTTTAAATTAATAACTCATTTAAACTAGGCTATGATAATAGCCATCAATAAGTTAACAGTGTTAGCCCTACTAACCCTACTAGTTACTTTCTCAAGTATGTCTAGGACAATGCCTTATAGGTACATCGTGTCAGCTTTACTAGGTGTTATAGCTGTAACATTAGGACTTACCCCCCTTAGCAAGATTCTAGACTACATAGACTTAGATGTTATAGGTTTAATTATAGGTATGAGTATAATGACCGTATACATAGAATCCTCAGGTTTAGCTCGCTTAGCCGCGTTACTTATCGAGCGTAGGGTTAGAAGACCTTCAATAATCACATTTCTCTTAAGCTTAGTAGCTGGTGTGATAAGTATAGCATTAGAGAATGTCACTGTAGTACTTATTGTTGCTCCAATAGCGTTTACAATAGCCTCGAAAAGGGGGATCGATCCCAGACCTCTAATAATAGGGGTAGCACTTGCTTCAAATCTAGCAGGTTCTGCTACAATGATAGGTGACCCTCAAGCCATCATAACAGCAGGTTACTTTAAGCTATCCTTTGGGGACTTCATAGTATATAACGGTAAGCCCTCCATGTTCTTCTTCACACTAGTAGCCATGATACTTGCCTGTCTATCCTTAGGAATGCTATCCCGTAAAACCTCGAGTCAAAACACAAAATCGCCTAGTGTGAGCGAGGAAGTGGATTTTGATAAGGCATTTATAGCTGAAACCCTGATTTTCTTAGCTCTTAAAATAGCATTATTAACTCTAAGAGGTAGGTTAGGTATCCCGCTTACATTAGCAGCCGTAGTAGCTGTTGGAGGTTTAAGCATAACTAGGTTGGTCCATAGGGATTTAAATAATGTCGTTAAGGCATTTAAGGATGGTTTTGAGTGGAGAGTTGCGTTATTTCTCATAGGAGTATTTATACTTTCAGGGGCCTTCGTCGAACAAGGACTTGCTAACGACTTAGCATGTATACTCAGGACGTTCTCAGGAGGGGATCTCTTTATCTTAACTAGCTTACTAGTTTGGATCTCAGTACTTGCATCAGCGTTTATAGATAATATCCCTTACATAGCAACGATGTTGCCTGTAATAGATGGTATTCATAAAATGTTAAACGTTAACGCAATCACATTAGCTTGGGCGTTACTTTTAGGGGCTACATTGGGTGGTAACCTCACATATATCGGTGCATCAGCCAACGTTATCGCTATGAGAATGCTTGAAAAACACGGATTTAGAACATCGTTTATGGACTTCATAAGATTTAGCATACCCTTTAATACAATTAGCGTACTAAGTGGCTGGCTCTTATATGAAATTACGTGGGTTCTTCCTAGTTAGTATAGTACTTTAGTCTAGTCTAAGGTAGGCTAAATAATCTTGTACTCCTTAAGTAATTCAATGAATAACTTAACTCCCTCTCCAATAACACTTGTATGCCTTACTGTAACTATATTGCTGTCACGTACGGCCAATGAGTCTACGTATGAAGCCCCAGCATTAACTATATCGTCCTTTATACCCCAATAACCCGTTAACTTCCTCCTGCTAACCACCTTAGCTGAGATCAGTAGTTGAGGCCCGTGACATATAGCTAATACAGGCTTATTCGCTCTAACCATACGCTTAACTATCTCCACGGCTGCTTCATACTGCCTAGCCCTTTCAGGCCCTCTTCCTCCAGGTATTATTAATGCATCAAATTCTTGAAATATTTCTAGGGCTTCCTTATAATCTATATCAACCTTGACGAGAAGGCCACGCTTACCTTTAACGTATTTTGGACGTAGACTAACCCTACCTGTCTTAGGATCGTAGGTAGCTATATCATCATACTTACTACTGGACGCTACAGCTATATCAAAGCCTTCCTCCTTCAATCTATGGTAGGCATAGAAGTATTCAAGATCATCAAAATCATCCTCAACTATGAAGAGCGCTTTAGGCATCTAATCACCTCTAAGTATCTACCAAAAGAATGACTATTAAGGATCTCTCATAAAACACTTCATATACGCTACCTAATCAAAGACTTTGAGTTAAGTACCTAGACCTACCCCTACTTCATTTAATGTTAATCGAATCGTAAATAGCGCTATTAAAGCTTAGTTAAACTCTAACTATGTTATATCCACTAGCCTTTCTTAATCTGTTCATTATCGTTAGACCAAGTCCTCTCTCCTCAAAACCTTCTGAAATCACTATATCAATGTTTAGATCATCAACTGCTCTAAGTACTTTAAAGAGGTTTTTAGCAATCTCATAGAGGTTACCTCTTGAGCCTAACGTCAATATTTTAACTCCTAAGTCTTTATAATAACCCACACTTTCCTTAGATGCTAAGATACATACTTTAAGGCCCTTCCTCAAGTACTTTAGCACTAATTCTTTAACCTTTAAGGCATAGTTAGGTATGTCATAATAACTATCTGCTTCTACAAGAACTAACGGCTTTTCGGGCGCATAATGTCTATATTTAGTACCAGGTGCTAAAGCTCTTTCTGACTCCCTTAACCCTCTTGCAAATCCCGGTACTTCTATCTTAATACCTAATACTCTCTCTAAATCCTCAACAGGTATGGGTCCTGGCCTTAGTAGTTTAGGAGGCTTAGATGTTAAATCTATTATCGTAGACTCAACACCAAATAGTGTCTCACCAGCATCTATTATTACATCAACCCTACCATACATATCCCTAATCACGTGCTCAGGCATCGTCGGTGAAGGTCTACCAGCTAGATTAGCACTTGGAGCTGCTATTGGTGTACCGCTTAATTCTATCAATTTAAGAGCTACAGGATGAGCAGGCATTCTTACAGCAACCGTAGGTAAGCCTGCTGTAACCTCATTTGGTACTCTACTCGACTTATAGACAATAATAGTTACAGGGCCTGGCCACAATCTTTTAGCCACGATATAGGCTTCTTCGGGAACCTTACTTACTAATTCATCAAACTGCGTTAAGCTACTGATATGAACTATAAGAGGATTATCTAAAGGTCTATTCTTAGCTTTAAAAATCTTGACAACAGCTTCTGGATTATACGCATTAGCTCCTAAGCCATATACGGTCTCCGTCGGAAATACCACTAACCCGCCTTCTCTTATGACCTTAGCTACCTCACTCATAATCTTAACATCAGGCTTGATCGGATCAACTCTCACTATGCGCGTTTTTACCTGTATAGCCATTCCACTTAAATCACCCGTAACTAAGTAAATATGTTAAACCGTGATATCAGCTATTATACCTTAAACACTCATATCATTACGGGCTAGGTAATTATGGAACTTGGGATAGCCCTTCTAGGTTACGGCTCAGTCTCAAGAAAGCATATTTATGCCTTAAGGAATATTGAATTCCACTTCCCGGACTACGATATAAAACCTGTAATTAAGGTAGTTTATGGGAGGAATGAAGATAAGGTAAGAGAGTTTTCTAGAAAGTATGAAATACCCTCCTACACGAATGACATGTTTAAAGCAATATCTATGAGCGGCATAAACGTCATTGACATCGCCTTACCTAATTATCTTCATCATGAGGCGGCATTCAGGGCTCTTGAACTAGGTAAGCATGTTATTTGTGAGAAACCTCTAGCAGTAAGTTCAAGGTTAGCTTGGGAGATGTACTTTAAGGCAAGGGATGCTAAGATAGTTCATGGTGTAGTATATAATTATAGATGGTTACCAGCGATAATATACGCTAAAAAGTTAATAGAGTCAGGAGTCATAGGTAAGATTTACCACTTCACTGGAAGGTACCTTGAGGATTACGGACAAGACCCTTCAACACCCCTTACATGGAGGTATGTGAAATCATACGCAGGCTCCGGTACTTTAGGCGATAATGCCACCCACGTAATAGACCTAGCTAGGTTTTTGGTCAGTGAAATAGTTGAGGTATGTAGTATTGGTAAGACATTCATTAAGGAAAGACCCCTACCAGAAAATAGAGAAGTAAAGGGTAGGGTTGATACCGATGATGAGTTCATATCGCTCGTTAAGTTTCGTAATGGAGCTATAGGATTCATTGAAGCTTCAAGAGTAGCTGCGGGCATGAAGAATTGGCTGGAAATAGAGGTTAGGGGAAGTAAAGGCTTTATTAGATGGAATCTAAACTACCTCAACGACCTCATAGTCTATACGGTAGATGAGGGAGGTAAAGGTTTTATGAGGCTATTCATAACGAGTAAGGATTATCCCTACATGGAGAGGTTCTGGGATCCTAATGGACCTATAGGATTAGTTGAGGGATTTACCATAGCATTTGCTGAATTCCTTAAGTCTATTAAAGAACGAAAGGATTACGTGCCTAGCTTTAAGGATGGAGCCATTAACTGCTCTGTAATGGATGCCATGCTTAAATCCTGGGGTAGCAAGAGATGCGTAGTGGTAGAAGAGTTTCATCAATAAGTCATTTAGTGATAGTACTAGCTTTATTATTGTTCATGCTTTCAGCGGTAACTTACTATGAAGGCTACCTAGTAGGTATGGGGTATACTGTTGAGTTAAGGTATTTCATTAGTGAGAGGCCTCTAAAATTAGCTATAAGTAACTTCTCAAACGTAAACACGCATCCTGTTATGGTCGTATCAGGTCATGCCTACGAATTAAAATATTTAAATACGAGTAAGGACTCTCCACTAACATTTAAGAAACCACCACATACCATGGGGAATATTACATGTGAGCTAATAGCAGGGAAAGGCATATATGAATGTTACGGTACGGGATACTACTTTAGTTACCTTGGTAGGAGGTTAGAAATTGTATGTGAGTTTAACGTTACGAGGCACTATTATGGCGGTCCAGCATTAGGTCAAGGAGGAACCTACGTCATACTCTACGGCTATACGTTCGCACTAGTCTTATCCTACGTGTTGATGCCCGCGACCATACTCATAGCATCTTACGTATTGTATAGAATGTTTAAGAGCATACTTAAACGTGAGGGTAAGAAGATCTTATACATAACCATGCTAATGCTCGTACTTCTTCTCTTTATTATTATGGGATATATTGGATTTGATGAAGGGGTTAAGCTCGTTCCTAAGGAAATATCATGTATAGTTAAGTACTTAGGCCATACATTAAGACTTGGTTTAACCTTATCTACAGTTCTATATCTTATATTAAACGTAGTACTCCTTCTAAGGCTTATGAAAAGGGTCTAGCCTGTATCAGAAAGTAAAGCCTCACTTTGGAGCTAGGATGTATTTTCCTTTAAGTTCGTCATAGCATACAGTGAGCTCACTAGGCGGCATGAATCTTTCAGTACATACTATTGTTATTTTAATACATGGTTTACCAATGTGAATATGCGGTCTCAACACAACTATGTAGTCATATATGTTGAAGAGTTCAGGATGTTCCCTAAGTGTTGAGACATGAAAGTTGTAAAATGTTGTTATACTTAGCTTCCTTCTTAGCCAGACATTATTCACATGTTCTCTAATAACCTCTTTAAAGTCTGCAGGAATTAATTCAAATGTATCGACAACTAGAAACTCCTCCTTTAATTTTAGATCTTGAAGTCTATTCTCGGATGCCAGTATGTAAAGGTGCTTAGATGTTAGGTTATGAGCTGTTATATATTTTTCAAACTTCTTAGGTGATGACCTCCTATTTGGACTTAGTAGTATGTCCTCAACTAAGCCACACATATCCATTAGTGACTCTATCTCTTTTGGTGATAATGTATATGATCTTATGAGTAATTTACCTCCATACTTCATAGCTAGAGATTTAGCAATACATAAACTCAAAATAAAGCCAACCTTAGGCTCCTCTGATACTAAGGCTACTTGAGCTCCTTTACGTATACCTCCTCCTAATGCTTTATTTATAATATCATTATCGAAGGAGTAGGCCTCCTTACTTAATGATGGTACCTCCTCAATGCGTATGGGTACGTGTAATCTAATACCTTCCCCTGGAACTATCTCGAAAGGTATGTGTCTTGAAGGGATTTTAACTCCCTTAAGCTTAAACAATCTTAATTCCCTAATTAAAAAACCAAGACTCTCCCTTAAACCAAGGTGAATTACTCCATCAACCAGTGAAGGCTCAATAAACTTGCTAATGTCCCTAGGGCTTTCTAAACTAAATACTAAAATAGATGTTACACTACTTCTTCTTAAGACACCTAGTATAAGCTCCCTTAATACCTTACTAAACTCAACAGTAGAGTTACACATGCTCAGCAATGAAGAAACAGAGTCTATAACAAGCCTCCCAGGATTAAATACTTCGATTTCCCTCTTTAACACATTAATTACATCATGCGCATCCTCATTGTTGGTTAAGTCTAAGTATTTAACTAGGTTCTTAGATTCTGCGAAACCTAAGTCTATACCTAGGGTATTAATGAATTCATAGAATACCTTCTTAGGTTCTACTAAGTTAGCTATAAGACCTCTCTCATTATACCTAATAGCACCTTCAAAAATGAATTTTGAAGCTAGTACGGACTTACCACTACCTGACCTACCAGTTAAGAGTATTATTGAGCCTTTTGGTATGCCCCCTCCTAACAACCTATCAAGCTCTTGAATACCTGTAGGACATCTCTCAACTATTACAACCACTTCTCTAGCCCATTCTCTACTCCCTAATAGTACTTATAAGAATAATGTACATAAGTTAATGAAATCACAATAAAATAACTATAAAAGATAAATATATGTATAATGTACAGAGGACATGAAGAATTATAGGTAGTAATTATCAAGAAATCCATAGTGTTTTATTTAAAGTGACAATTTATCGTCAAGACAAATTACCATAATGTGGTTAGTTAATAAATAAAAATTAGCTAGAATTTCCCTATGAGACTTTTAGATATTTAAGCTCATTATTATCCACATGTTATTGAATGCAGGTTATTTCCCTAACTTGAAACTTTGTTTATCTTGGAGTAATTTAAGGATGTCTATTAAAAATTACTAATTCAAATTTACCCCTTCTTTATAACCTTTAATTCTGTTGGAGTATTACTTGTGAATGTATCCCCTACTGGGCAGTGTTTTTCTACGAATTTAAAGAAGTTTACTAATTCTTCCTCACTATTTGGTGATTGAACTATCACTTGAGCTGTAATCTTATGCATACCAGCCTTAACATCCTCTCCTTCAAATCCTGCTGTATCGTATTCCCCTTCAATTACTATCTTTAAGGACTTTATCTCTATATTGAACTTCTTAGCATGATACCTTGCGACAATACCTAAACAGCCAGCTAGTGATGCAAGCATAACATCAACTGGTGTAGGACCTTTATCATCACCTAAAGGTGGGGGTAAGTCCATAATAACTCTATGCTTCCTAATCTGAGACCTTACAACAAATCCCTCCTCAAGCTCTGCTGTAACCTTAACACGTTTTAGAATTTCTGACCACCTCAAACACGAATCTATACTGATATAAAAACCCTTTCCTCTCCCTTAAATAATCCGTCATTAATAACTAAAATGATATCTAAAGATACATTACATTGAATCAAATATTTTAATCGATATTTAGTTTAAACGAGCTCTTTAAACTATTGATTATTTCTCTCCTTAACCTCCCTACCTTGCTAACTATTTGATTCATCATGTTATTTCCTCTTGAGTCTATAGTTACTA
>CAZUAD010000001.1:21419-22950 GCA_964618155.1 uncultured Desulfurococcaceae archaeon | reverse complement strand
TTACTATTAGGGGGCCGAAGTCCCTTACTTCTAATACCCATAAAGCTTCAGGTATACCTAAGTCAAGCCAGTAAACATTCTGTACTCTTCTTATGAACTTAGAGGCTAAAGCAGCACAGCCTCCAGGATATAATGTGACTAACGCCTTGAACTCTCTACATGCTCTAGCTGTTTTAGCGCCCATAAAGCCCTTTCCTATCACTAACTTAACGCCTGTAATCCTTATGAAGTCGTACTCAAAGGGCTCCATCCTAGAGCTTGTCGTGGGCCCTATCGCTACTATGCTCCAAGTGTCTTCTAACATCCTCGCTATAGGTCCTGCATGAAACATAGCTAGTCCTTCAAGGTTTATTGGAAGTTTAACGCCCTCAATAACAACACGTTTATGAACTAGGTCCCTAGCAGTTACTAATATACCTGAGAGATATACCACATCACCTATGTTAATATCCATTATGTCTGACTCCCTTATGGGTGTCTTAATCTTAAACACCCTCACGATAGCTCAACTCCGTGAGAGATCACGTAAGCCTTACCTTCAGGACTTATCTCTAATATTGACCTCCTTAACGCCCAGCAACTAACCATGATACCTACGGAAAGTATTGCTACATGTGTTGAAGCATACTCTACGTGTAAGTCGAGTAATGTAGGGCCTTGACCAAGACCTTGAATACCTATACCTAACCTATTGATTTCAGTAAATAGCTTAGACTCCAAAGACGCTATACGAGGGTCCTTATTTCTTGAACCTATAGGTCTTAAGAGAGCTTTCCTAGCTAATTTAATCGCTATTTCAGCTGTTGGGCCTAGACCTATACCTACTACTAATGGAGGGCAGGCATTATACCCTAGATCAGCTAAAGTATTAATTATCAAGTCTATAAGACCATCAATACCGCGTAGGATAGGATAGGTTAACGCTCTTCCAAGAAGATTACTACCGCCCGTAGCTAAATACAACGTTATTAATACATCGCTTGAATCTTTACTCATACTTAACTCGATCCATGGTATGTTCACCCCTACATTATCGCCTGTATTCTTCCTAGTTAATGGATCAATAACATTAGGTCTTAAAAAGCCCTTCAAAGTTAGTTCCCTAACTACATTCTTAACTATATGGTCAATATTCCTCACTATGAGTTCTTTAAACGGCGACTTAGCTCCTAAATCTACATAGAATATGGGTATGCCAGTATCTTGGCATAGAGGGATGCTACCCCTATGGGCATAATCTAAATTTTCAAGCATTAAATCACAAACTAACTTTAATACTTTATCACTTCCCTTACAGATCCTCTTTAAGCCGTTCACTACATCCAACGGTAATGAAGTAGTAGTTAGTATGAGTAGTTTCTTTATTATATTCTTAAGCCTATCTTCATCCATCCTATCATGCCACCTAGTCTTTATCCATAAAATCAATTAATGACTTCTGCTTCCTCCTTGCTTCTTCAAGGAGCTTATCTGAAGCTCTTACCTTCTCAAGTATGTCTTTAGGTGGAGTAGGTTCTAGACCATTTAGAAG
>CAZUAD010000001.1:20931-21409 GCA_964618155.1 uncultured Desulfurococcaceae archaeon | reverse complement strand
TATAGAATCTCTTAGGATCTTTTAAAACCCATTCAGGATATTGTCTAACATAATTTACTGCAGCTTCCCATACCTTCTTAGGATCTATGACCTTAGAAACCTTCCTCAAAACCTGTTCATCAAAATCCTTAGGATCCTGCTCTTTATCACCTATCTTAAAGAATCCCTTACGACCTACCTGAACACACTCCCCTAGTACCTCAGTAAATCCTTCACTACATTTCACCTTCTCAATCTCACTTAATCTCCTCTTCACTAAATCGTCTACTTTAATCTTTATCCATGCGCCTTTAGAAGGTCCATAATATTTAGCCCAAGCATAGAATATTGCTCTATTAAGACCAAAAGACTTAGCTTTATCTAGATTCCCCTTAAGGACATAGTATCTAGCAGCTTGCAGTAACGCCATTACCTGGAAGCGACCTATCCCTAAAGTTTTAAGCATTCTAGGTGAGACCTTCAACTACCTCCCTAATAG
>CAZUAD010000001.1:0-20921 GCA_964618155.1 uncultured Desulfurococcaceae archaeon | reverse complement strand
GAAATAGTCTAAGGGTAATTGCTTAAGACCCCATCTTAACGACTATAATTAAGGGCATTTAACATTAAGGTATCATTAACTCAGAGGTGACGTTTTATACTACTACTCAAGTATCATTGGTGGATTACATGGAGTTACTTGAGGCTATACTCATGTTGTTCGTAGTACTTGATGCTCCAGGTAATGCACCTCTTTTTCACTACTTCACTAAAGACCTTCCATATCCCGAGAGACTTAGAACGATTAGGTTAAGTATTCTTGTAGCTGGCTTAATACTAACGCTCTTTGCGCTCTTCGGTGAAATAATACTTAAGTACTTTAATATAACTGTCAACGACTTCAGAATAGCAGGAGGGGTCATACTCTTCCTCTACGCTGTTCTAGGTCTTTTAGGACGTAGCTTAGCTGAACAAATTAAGACTGAGGAGGTAGCCATAGTACCCCTAGCAACACCCCTTCTCGCAGGTCCGGGTGCGATAACGGTAACCATATACCTTAAGTACGTATCCGGTCTTATAGTTGTTTTAGTGAGTATTGCTATAAACATGATACTTGCCTGGGTGCTCTTAGAGAATGGTGAGAGGGTATTAAGGTACATAGGTAGGTCTGGTAGTACCATACTAAGTAAAATCATGTCGATATTACTAGCTGCATACGCTATAGCTATGATAAGAGAAGGCGTTATCGAGGTATTCAAAGTAATTGGTAGCATATAGTAACATAGCAGACCCCACTATTCTAAAGTTTAAATACTCTGTGAAGTAAGGTTGGTAGGTACGAGGTGATAGTAAGGTCATGGGCACACAGTTTAGGCATATAGTGAGGATTGCGGGTGTTGATATTGAGGGAGATCTCCCTCTACCCTATGGTCTAGCTAAGATTAAGGGTATAGGCTATAACTTCGCATTAGCCATTACTAGGATATTAGGTTATGATCCACGTTTGCGTATAGGTTTCTTAACAGATGAGGATGTTAAGAGGATTGAGGATGTAATCAGTAATCCCTCAAAGTACGGTATACCTACATGGTACTTCAATAGGAGGAAGGATTACGTAACAGGTGAAGATAAACACTTAATTGGAGCTGACCTAATATTCGCCGCAAGACAGGACATCGAACGTGAGATAAAGATTAAATCATGGAGAGGAATAAGACATGCATTAGGACTTAAAGTTAGAGGTCAAAGAACTCATACAACTGGTAGGATTGGACCGACCGTTGGTGTTAGTCGTAGGAGGTGATTTAAACTATGGGTGATCCTAAGAAACCTAGGAAGAAGTGGGAACGTCCGGGGCATCCATGGATTAAGCAAAGACTTATTGAGGAGATGGAATTAGTCGGTACGTATGGTCTCAGGAATAAGAGGGAGTTATGGAGAGCTCAAACCCTACTTAGGAGATTAAGGCAGAGAGCTAGGGCACTACTCTCCCTACCTCCTGAAGTAAGGAGTATTCGTGAGAGAGAGCTGATACGTAAGCTTTATAGAATGGGTATTCTAGATAGCGAGAAGGCATCTCTCGATGAGGTTTTAGGGCTGACTGTTGCTGCAATACTTGAACGTAGACTTCAGACGATAGTATATAGGAAGGGTTTAGCGAAGACTATACATCAAGCTAGGCAGCTCATAGTTCACGGACACATCGCCATAGGCGGTAGAAGGGTTAGATCACCTGGGTATTTAGTGTCTAGAGAGGAGGAAGAGCTTATAGACTATGCCCCCACATCACCATTTAAGGACGAAAGGAAGAGAGCTTTACTCTTAGGTATAGGTGGTCAAAGCGTAGGTGAGGAGGAGGTTAAGACTTAAGGTGATGGGTTATGGCGTTCATGTCTAGGGAGTTGAAGTGGGGTGTTGCACATATTTTCTCCTCATTCAATAATACGATAGTTCATATTACGGACTTAAGTGGTGCTGAAACCGTAGCTCGATGGTCTGGTGGAATGGTTGTTAGAGCTGATAGAGAGAAGCCGTCACCCTATGTTGCAATGATGATTGCTTATAGAGCAGCTCAGCAGGCTATGGAGAAAGGTATAATGGCTATACACATTAAGGTTAGGGGTCCAGGAGGTCACGGACCTAAAATCCCTGGTCCAGGGGCTCAAGCAGCTATTAGAGCATTAGCTAGAGCTGGATTCATAATTGGTAGAATCGAAGATGTAACTCCCATACCTCACGATACTACTAGAAGACCTGGAGGTAGGCGTGGTAGGAGAGTCTAAGGTGGGTTAGTAATGAGTTCTACGCCTAAGAACATGGATGTAGAAGTAGTTGAAAGGTCTGAGAAGCACGTTAAGCTTCTACTAAAGAATGTACCCTTAGCAATAGTGAATGCTATACGTAGAGCTGCTTTAGAGGAGGTACCTAGTATGGCTATAGATTATGTAATATTTAGAACTAATACTACGGTACTTCATGATGAGATAATAGCTCATAGACTAGCCATGATACCACTAACATCTGAAGAAGCTATAAGGAAGTATAGGCAACCAGAGGAGTGCTCTGATGGTGAGGAAGCACTTTATAGAGAAGGTTGTTATGCTACATTGTATCTTGAAGCTGAAACAGGAGATGATGAAGTTAAGACGATCTATTCTAAGGACTTAAAGCCTATAGACGATCCAAACGTAAGACCTGTGTATGACAATATACCGATAATAGTTATGGGACCTAATCAAAGAATAGCTCTAGAAGCTAAGGCAAGACTTGGTAGGGGAAAGGAGCACATAAAGTGGTCTCCAGCAACAATCTCTGTATCAACCTATGTACCTAAGGTAGTAATTGATAGAAAGAGGTGTACTAATTGTGGTGAGTGTGCTAACGTATGTCCCACGGGTGCTCTAAGGATTAAGGATAATACCTTAGTGGTAAATGAGTCACTATGTAACCTCTGTAGACAGTGCATAAAGGCATGCCCATATGATGCCATATCCGTTGAATGGTACGAAGACATGTACTACTTAACAATAGAGACTTCAGGCTCCTTAAGACCCGAAACAATAGTTGTTGAAGCCATTAAAGAAGTCATAAAGAAGGTAAATACACTTATAAGTAAGCTTGAAGCTTTAAGGAAGAGATAGGTGTGATGCCATGGTAAGAAGAACAGGTCCCACAAACATCGTGCTAAGAAAATTAATTAGAGAGCTGAGGAAGTACGCTAATAAGTATAAAGCACCTATATGGGATTACGTAGCTGAGCTTCTAGAAAGACCTAGAAGGAAACGTATAGCTGTTAATATCAGTAAGATCAATAGATACGCTAACGATGGTGAAACAGTATTAGTCCCTGGTAAAGTATTAGGAGCCGGTATATTAAAGAAGAAGGTAACCGTAGCTGCAATAGCATTTTCTGAATCAGCTATGAGGAAGATAGTTGAGGTAGGTGGTAGGGTTATGTTTATTGGAGACTTACTTAAGGAGAACCCTAGGGGTAGTGGGGTGAGGATAATAATATGAGCGGTAAGGAACTTCAATACCCAAAGGTTGAGAGAACTATAATTGTGGACGCTGAAGGCGCAATATTAGGTAGGTTAGCTAGCTATGTAGCTAAGCTACTACAGGAGGGGTTTAAGGTTCATGTAGTTAATGCTGAAAAAGCTGTACTTAGCGGTGATCCGCTAATGGTCATTAAATCATACCAGGTATGGCTTAAGATCAAGACGTTAAAGAACCCTGAAAAACACGCTCCTAGGAGACCTAGATCGCCGGAATCGATAATTAAAAGAGCTGTTAAAGGTATGTTACCTAAACATAACTGGAAGGGATTTATAGCATCAAGAAATCTTAAAGTCCATGTCGGTATTCCTAAAGAATTTAAAGGTAGGGAAATCATTAAGATAGCCGATGCTGACTCCTCAAGACTGGGAAGGAAGTTTATTACCGTAGCTGAGGTAGCTAAGGCAATGGGGTGGAAGGGATATGAGTACCTCAGGAAGTAAGGTAGTAATAGCGACGGGTAAGAGGAAGACAGCCATAGCTAGGGCAGTAATTAGGCCAGGTAAAGGTAGGGTATGGATTAATGGTGTCCCGCTAGAGATCTACCCCATAGAGATGGCTAGGCTTAAGATGATGGAACCTCTTCTCCTAGCTGGTGAGAGGATATGGAAGTCTGTAGACATAAAAGTTAATGTTAAGGGTGGTGGAGTTATGGCCCAAGCGGATGCTGTAAGAACAGCCATAGCTAGAGGTTTAGTAGCGTTTACGGGTAGTGAGCTATTAAAGAGGATATACAAGGAGTATAGTAGGGTAATGTTAGCTGGGGATCCAAGGCAAACAGAACCTGAGAAGTGGATGAGGTATAGTGCTAGAAGATGGAGGCAGAAGTCCTATAGATGAGGTTAGGGGTGATGATATGGTACTCTTCCCAGGTAGATGCTTCACATGTGGTGCGGGAATAGGAGATAGGTGGGATGAATTCATAAAGAGAGGTAAGAAGGGTGAGGATCCAGCTAAGGTACTTGATTCACTAGGTATTAAGAGGTATTGCTGTAGGAGGATGTTCATATCACATGTAAACCTAATTGAAGAAATGATTTATTACTCAAGAAAGGTGTAAATATGGCGTCCTCGAGTAGCGAGAAAGGCGCTATTGAGCTCTTAGTTCCCCTAAATGTATATCTTGAAGCTGGAGTCCACATAGGAACCTATATATGTACTAAGCACATGAAGAAGTTTGTCTACAAGCAAAGACCTGATGGACCCTACATCCTAGACATTAGAAAAATAGATGAAAGATTAAGGATAGCCGCCAGGTTTATAGCTCGTTTCAAGCCTGAAGCTGTACTAGCTGTTTCAGCAAGACAATATGGCTTCACCCCCGTAAGGAAGTTTGCTGAATATACCGGAGCTAAATATATTGTAGGAAGATTTATACCAGGGACGCTAACTAACCCATGGCTTGAAACTTACGTTGAACCTGACGTCCTAATAGTTACTGATCCAAGAGTTGATCAACAGGCAGTAAATGAAGCAGCAAGTATCGGAATTCCTGTTGTAGCTATAGCCAGTACTGACGCCAAACTTAGTTATGTCGATGTAGTCATACCAGGTAATAATAAGGGTAGAAGATCATTAGCGGTTATTTACTGGTTACTCACAAGGCAGGTATTAAGGGAGAGAGGGGTTTTACCACCTGATGGAGAGTTAGAGGTAGGACCGGAAGCGTTTGAAACAAAACTTACTCAAAGACCTTGAAGAGAATAATAGCATCCCTACTACCATATAGCACAAACCTTTCCTGTACTAGGTTATGGGACAGTTTCTTTAATGACCTACATAATACCGCACAATGGGATGTTTCCATCATATTATTAAGAGATAAGTTATATGCAAGAAATCCTATCACAATACTCTACAGTAAAGATGTTAATGATGAATTAACTCTTAATCTAGACTCAGATTCTGTAAAATGCTTTCTAAGGTCGAGTCCCTTAATAAAATCTGATGTTAAGTTATTTAAGTATGATAAAGTGCTTAAAGAGTTTATTAAGAAGTTTCTTAATAGTATGGGTCATGAATCAAAATTCTTAGTACTATGGATAGCATACGACATTGAAAAAGTATACGAAGTTCTTGTTAAATCTATTCATAAATGCTTAGCAAATAAAAAACCTCTCCTTATAGCTCTAGCTAATTTGGGGTATTATAGCGATTATTGTGAGGTGAAGAACGTAATTAATAGCTTATTAAAGATGATTGAGAGATTAGAGCTAGATTCAAATTATGAAGGAATAGATAAGGTTGTTCCTTTCCTCGATATTCAAGTAGTTAAGGCACTTATTAAGTATCTAAGTAGCTTAGGGAAAGCGGTAAAGATTATTGCTAAAGATTACATTATTGAGAAGCTATGTCTAAAGAAGTGTTTATATGTTGGTTATGCATACCTTTTATTCTCAATCTAGTAATCATCTATGGTGATCTATCTTAGCACTATTAAGGAGGTTTAAGGAGTTCATTCCATTCCTACATATACCTATAGTAGGTAAGCATAACCCCTTAGTCATAGTTCCCATAGAAAATGTTCTTGAGATAAGGATACGTAGGTTAAATATACAAGGCTTGGAGGTACTTGGTGACGTACCTGATAACGTATTAAACTTCATTGAATTATTCTTCAACTATCTTAATGAAGCAACTAGCATTAGAGTTGAAGGTGTAAGGGTAGAGGTAAAAGGTGAAGGCTACGTAAATACATGCTTTCTCTATGTAACCTTAACGAATTCTATTATTGAATCTCTTACGGGTAGACTGGATAGAGAAATCATTAGAAGGTTACAGGCTTTAGATGGTGAACTAGGTCATGACGACTCTATTCCAGCATTAAGGGAGGCTTCTCTACTACCCTACCAGAATGCTTATATTTGGAGGTATGGCGAAGAACCTATAATTCTGGATAGGGGTGTTGAGTTAAGAGTTAATTACTTAGGAGAATGCGGACAGTTAAGACCAATAAAGGAAGTACCTTTAATTGACGTAATAACACGTTTAGCAGGACTTTCAATTATTGAGGGTTTTAGAAGATTAGGTGAAGGTAAGAGCCTGGATCCTATTATACGTGTTCTTAATGCTTTATGGTATTTGATCTACGGCGTTAAACCACCCAAGAATGATAGCTCTCTTGTGGTAAGGGAATTTAGTGGATGCTCATACATAAAGTATGAGGTAAAGCATCAGTGAGTAAACCAACTATAGTTAAGATAGGTGGTTCGGCAATTACAGATAAGAGTAAGAAATTCTCCATTAGATGGAGAGAATTAGGTATTATTTGTGACGACTTATCAACTTATATACGAAGACATGGACCAATAGTATTGATTCATGGCGGTGGTAGTTTTGGACATCCCATAGTACATGAGTGCTTAAAAACCAAAGGGTATATAGATAGAGAGTGCTTTACATGGACTACATACGCAATGAGAACTTTAAATAATTTAATAATGCTTGAATTAATTTCGAGAGGAGTTAACGTAGTGTCTATAAATCCTCATACAATATGTAGGAAGAACAACAGTGAATTTACGTGCTATTTAGCATTGATTAGAGAATTCTTAGAGTTAGGTATGACTCCGCTTCTTCACGGTGATGTAGTAATCTCGTCAGGGAGTGGTTTTGAGGTAATTTCAGGGGACTACTTAGCTTGGTTACTAGCTAAAGAGTTAAACGTGAAGACATTAGTCTTCATAACTGATGTTGAAGGTATCTACGATTCTGATCCTAAGGTTAACCCTAAAGCTAAGCTCATCAGGAGTATGAAGGGTAATGAACTCTTAAGAATTTCCCTGAGGACGTCTGGTCAAATCGACGTTACTGGAGGTATGTACTTAAAGTTAACCATGGGTCTAAGAATGGGATTAAAGAACGTTAAAGTAATAGTGCTAAGTGCGAAGACGAGGGGTAATCTATTTAATGCTCTTGTCGGGCAAGATTTTATAGGAACAATAGTATGGTATTAAGTAATAACCAGAAGAGGAAGCTGGAACATTTAGAGGTGGTTCTAAAGGAGAATGTAGAAGGTCCGTTGACAACGCTATTTGAATACGTATTCATGCATCATTATGCGGCATCGGAAGTAGCCCTTCAAGAAGTTAATTTAAGAACTAAGTTCTTAGGTAAGTACCTAGATGCACCTATAATGATAACTGGTATGACAGGTGGTGCTCCAGGTACTGAGAAGATAAACATGAAGCTAGCTGAGGTAGCTGAGGAATATAATATAGCATTAGGTGTTGGTAGTCAGAGAGCAGCTCTTGAAAATAAATCCTTAGAATATACTTTTAAGGTAGTTAGAGAGAAAGCACCAACCATACCAATAGTTGCTAATATAGGAGCTTCAGAAGTTGTTAAGTATGACGTTAAGGTAATAGAGAGAGCTATAAGTATGGTAGACGCTGATGCCCTAGCTATACACTTAAACCTACCTCAAGAGTATGTTCAACCTGAAGGTAAGGCGTTAATTAAAGGGTTTAAGGATAAGTTAGTGGAGGTTAAGGATTCCTTAAATATACCCATAATAATTAAGGAGGTAGGTTTTGGTCTTTCATATTTCGTTGTTAAAGATCTAAGAAATGTAGGAATTCAGTACTTCGACATATCTGGATCAGGAGGTACGAACTGGGTACTTGTAGAAATGTTTAGGGCTAGAAAGGTAGGTAATGCGCTTAAGGAGGGTATTGCATTAAATTTAGCAGAGTGGGGAATTCCAACAGCTATAGCTATTATCGAGGCAAGGAATGCCGCACCTGATGCCTTTATAATTGGTAGTGGAGGTATAAGATCGGCCCTTGACGCTTTAAAAGCATTAAGGTTAGGGGCTGATATGGTAGGTTTTGCAAGACCTGTGCTTAAAGCTTTAATGGAGGGTAAGCTCAGAGAATTCTTGAGAGCATTCATAGAGTCTTTAAAGGCATTAGTAGCCTTAACAAATTCTAGAGATGTTCATGAGTTAAGGAGGAAGCCAGTAATTGTTACGGGAATACTTAAGGATTGGATTGAGAGTATGAATCTTAGAATACCTTAAGAATGCGATAAGGTATTAACTTACTAGGTATCTCACTAATGGTGGTTAACATGGAATTCGAAGATTTAGTAACTTACGCAAAACATATTGCTAAGAGGGTTAATGAGGAGATATTCAAACTGGTTAGTGGTGAACCTAAGGTATTATATGATGCTGCACTACACCTTATTAAGGCTGGAGGTAAGAGGTTACGTCCATTACTCTTAGTACTTTCAGGTAGGCTATTTAGTTTAGATGAAGATTTAGGTGTTAAGGCTGGGGTTTCTGTTGAGATACTTCATAACTTCACATTAATTCATGATGATATAATGGACCATGATACCATGCGTAGAGGTGTTCCGACGGTTCACGTACTGTGGGGTGAGGACATGGCCATATTAGCAGGAGATCTGCTATTCTCCTTAGCTTACAAAGCATTAACGAACTTAAGAGGATTGGTAGATGATGAAAAACTTGTTAAAGCTATTGAAATTCTTACATGGGCTGCAAGAACTGTTGCTGAAGGTCAGGCCTTAGATATGCAGCTTAGTAAAGTAGAAAGTGCTTCAGTTGATGACTACATTAAGATGGTATATAAGAAGACAGCAGCGTTGTTTGAAGCTAGTTCAGCGATTGGATCAGTATTAGCAGGAGCTAGTGACGATGAAGTGAATCTAATCAGGAGTTATGCGTCAAACATAGGCATAGCTTTTCAGATACGAGATGACGAGTTAGGACTGATAGCTGATGAGAAGAAGCTTGGCAAGCCTAAGTATAGCGATTTAAGAGAAGGTAAGAGAACCATCTTAGTAATCTATGCATTAGACAATGCAAGTAGTAATCAGAGAGAGAAGATACTTAAAACGTTAGGTAATAGGAATGCATCTCTGGAGGAGCTAGAAGATGTTGCTAAAACAATTATAGAGTTAGGTGCGCTAGAATTTAGTGATAAATTAGCTCAGCAGTATCTAAGTAAGGGCTTGGAATCTCTGAATAAGATTAGAGCACGTGATGAGGAGGCTAAGAAGCTATTAACTAAGTTAGCCTACTTCTTTGCTAGGAGGCAGTATTAATGATTAAGAAGGGTGAAGCGACAAGAAGGATCAGAGAGGATTTGAAAGAGCTTAGTAAGGCGTACGAGCCGACAAAATGTTACATAATAGCTCGTAATAGTAAGGATGAAGTAGATTGTAGCCTCATATCTAAGAATTTTTTAAGTGGTGAACTAGATAAGGATGTACTTATATGTAATGAGCGTATAGGGAAATGCGAACTCATTACTAAGGGATCAAATGTTGTGTGTATAGAGGTTCAAGGACATCAAGTATATATGCTAAAAGATGAGTTAAGTAGTGTCAAAGAAGGTGATAAGTTAGCTTACATAGTTACTAATAAAGGTGAAGTTAGGGTTGTTAGATCTCCTTATAAGGGGTTAATAGCTTTAATAGATGAAGTGTTAGGTGAGAAGTACACTCATTATAGGGTATTCATGGTGATTAAATGAAGTTAAGTAAGGATGTAATCGATGAGATAAAAGGGTTAGCCTTAAAAAATGCGGTAGATCATGGAGGTAAGGCATTACCAGGTCCTGTAATGAGTAAGATCTTAGGAAGGCATCCAGAACTACGTCCTATGGCTAGAGAATTGATTAAGATAGTAAATGAGATCGTAAGCAGTATTAATAAGTTAAGTCTTGAGGAGCAGATGAAGTTACTTAGAGAGAATTACCCCAATCTATTAGAAGAGAAAAGAGTTTCCGAAAAGAAAGGTCTACCGCCATTACCTAATGCTGAAAAGTATAAGCTAATCAAAACACGGTTCGCGCCAAACCCTGATTTCTTTATACATTTAGGTAATGCTAGACCTGCGATATTGAGCTATGAGTATGCTAAGATGTATAAGGGAAGAATGATACTTAGGTTCGAAGATACGGATCCTAAGAATAAGCCACCACTACCTGAAGCATATAGAGCTATAAGAGAGGATCTTAAATGGCTAGGAATAAAATGGGATGAGGAGTACATACAGTCCTTAAGACTTGAGGTATTCTATGAAGTAGCTAAGGAATTAATCAAAAGAGGTGGTGCGTATGTTGATTTGTGTAGTCAAAACGAGTTTAGGAAGTATAAATTAGAAAGAAAACCATGTCCACACAGGAATCAAGAACCTGAAAGGAATTTAGAGCTTTTTGATAAAATGCTTGAAGGGTATTTTGAAGAAGGTGAAGCAGTCTTAAGGGTTAAGACTGACCTTAAGCATTCGGATCCCTCAGTAATTGATTGGGTTGCCTTTAGAATAGTAAATACTGATAAACATCCCCACCCCCTGATTGGTAGTAAGTATATCGTATGGCCTACATACAATTTTGCTGCAGCTGTTGATGATTACCTATTAAGAGTTACACATATCCTTAGAGGTAAGGAGCATGCTGTAAACACTATTAAGCAGAAGTTTCTCTATGACCACTTAGGCTGGGAGTATCCTGAGGTTGTCCATGTTGGTAGGCTGAAACTTGAGGGCTTTATTTTAAGTAAATCTAAGATAAAAGAGCTAATCAGTAAGTTTAGAAGGAAGTTTAAAGGACCTGATGATCCACGTTTTGCGACAATAGCTGCATTAAGGAATAGAGGTATTGAGGCAGAAGCGATAAGGCAGTTAATATTAGGTATAGGGGTTAAGGGTGTTGATGTAAGTATTAGCTGGGATAACCTAGCTTCAATTAATAGGAAGTTAATAGATCCTAAAACACCAAGAGTTATGGTTATAAGGAATCCCGTAAAACTAATAGTTGAAGGATATGAAGGTCCAACAAAATTAACGTTGCCACTTCACCCTGATAATAAGGGTTTAGGGTTTAGGAGTATAAACTTAGATGTTAAAGGTGCGAAAGTAGAATTCTATATTGAGAGGAAAGATCTAGAACTGATAAGAAGTAGTGGTGGTGTAAGGCTTATGGAGTGTTGTAACGTTAGCTTAGTGAATATTACTGATGGAGAGGTAGTTACGAAGTATATAGGAACAGATCTTAAGCAGGCTAAGGATTTAGGGTTTAAGATAATTCATTGGGTACCATTCAATGACAATGTTAGAGTTAAAGTATTGATTACTGAAGGATTAAAATTGAGGGTTGAGGAAGGCGTTGGTGAGCCTTACCTTAGATATGCAAAGGTGGGAAGTAAGTATCAGTTTGTGAGGTTTGGATTTGTAAAGGTTGAGAAGGTACGTAAGGATGGACTCATAGCTCTTCTAATCCACGATTAATTTAAGCTTAAAAACTTGGATAGTAATTTAAGCAGGCGACGACGGGGTGGATGAGAATGAGCAAGCCACCTTACGTTAGATTTGAGGTACCCCCTGAAATAGCTGAGAAGGCGTATGAAGCATTAAAGAAGGCTAGAGAGACAGGTGGTAAGATAAAGAAGGGTACTAATGAAACAACTAAGGCTGTTGAAAGAGGCTTAGCTAAGCTAGTTCTAATTGCTGAGGATGTTGACCCACCAGAAGTCGTTATGCACCTCCCACTACTCTGTGAAGAGAAGAAGGTACCATACCTATACGTACCAAGTAAGAAGAGACTAGGTGAAGCAGCGGGAATAGAAGTAGCTGCTGCAAGTGCTGCTATATTAGAACCTGGAGGCGCTAAGGATCTACTAGAGGAGCTTGTAAGAGCTTACCAAGAACTTAAGGCGAAGGCTTCAAAGTGATATTTGTTTTTTAATATTATGCTTTTAGGAATCAACGATAGCGAAGAAACATACACCATTACTACGAATTTAAGCTTAGATAGCTTACTACACCTTCATCTTCAATAACTACCTTCTCGCTGTAAGCTTTCTTGCCTCTCTCTCGGTCTCTCGAAGTATGACTATATCACCCACTCTAACAGGGCCTTTTATATTACGTGTTATTATCCTCCCCTTATCTCTACCTTCTAGAACTCTAACTCTTACTTGAGTTATCTCACCTGTAACTCCCGTTCTTCCAACTATTTGGATGACTTCAGCAGGAAAGCCGAATTCCTCTATCACATTTACAGGTTTATCGCTTATGTCTATTTTCTCAGACTTCTTAGCTTCCAACTAAGACCCCCTCTACAGTATGTTAAAGGTTTATAAAGATTTAAGTACTAATGCTTGCTAATACTTCTAATTAAATACTTATTAATCCTAATAGACTTTAAGTGAGGGTGAAGTCTATTTAGCAAGGAAGATTCATTCACCGTAACGAAGGATGAGCTAAGAAGAATAATTAAGGAGTTAAAGAAGTGGAAAGCACACGCTACTACGTTATTAAGCCTCTATATACCACCTGGACGACCCATTGCTGATGTAGTAAATATGTTAAGGCAGGAATTAGCCATTACTGAGAACATAAAGCTTAAGAGAACTAGGTCTAAGGTTCAGGCAGCGTTGTCTGCAGCGATAGATAGGTTACTCAAGATACCTAAGGTACCTAAGAATGGCTTAGTACTCTTCATAGGTGAAGACGACGAAACAGGTGAATTTATAGCCTTAGTCTTCTCACCACCTGAACCAATCAATGTTTACTTCTACAGAACCGATAAGTGGTTCCATACCGAGTTCCTTGAAGAAATGATTGAAGAGAAGGATGTTTATGGGTTAATAATAATTGAAAGAGATCAAGCAACCATAGGGTTACTTAAGGGAACAATGCTTCAGGTCCTAGATGAAATAGAAGGGTATGTTCCCGGAAAACATAGCAGGGGTGGTTGGTCGCAGAGAAGATTTGAAAGAATCATTGAAGAAATGACTAAGGAGTTCTTCAAGAGGGTAGCTGAAAAAGCAAATAATTACTTCATACCTCTACTTGAGCAAGGTAGATTAAAAGGGATTATAATAGGTGGGCCAGGCTTTACAAAAATAGATTTCTATAATTCTAAGTTACTTGATTATAGACTTCAAAAGCTTGTACTTCCTTCACTAATTGATGTAAGTGATCAAGGAGAGCCAGGATTAAGGGAATTAGTAATGAAGTCTGAGAAATTCATTAAAGATCATGCATACCTTAGGTTAACTAAGGCATTAGAGGAGTTTAACTACCATTTAGCTAAAGATGATGGTTTAGCTCTCTATGGAGAGGATGCCATACTTAAGGCCTTAGAGATGGGTGCCGTAAAATTCATTATAATAGTACATGATCATCCAAGAATAGATGAGTTTCGAGAAAAGGCTAAGAAGTATAATTCAGGCTTTTATGTACTAAGCGATGAAGTCCCTGACTATGCTTGGATAAAGAAGACGTTTGGAGGCGTTGTCGCTGTTTTAAGATATCAAATCAGCTTCTTCTAAGCATAGCTTTATCATAGCTAAATACCTTTGAAAGAACAAAGTATACTTAGGCGAGGTGGAAATGACTAATTCACAAAAGCTTAGATCACCCATAGTTGTGGTATTAGGACACGTAGATCACGGGAAGACCACCCTATTAGATAAGATAAGAGGTACAGCTGTTGTTAAGAAAGAACCTGGTGAGATGACCCAACACGTAGGTGCTTCACTAGTACCTCTCTCAGTAATTAAGAAGATAACTGAGCCTCTAAGAGCATTATTCCCTATAAAGTTAAAGATACCTGGATTACTCTTTATTGATACTCCAGGTCACGAAATATTTAGTAACCTAAGACGTAGGGGAGGAAGTGTTGCTGACTTCGCTATATTAGTCATTGATGTCATGGAGGGCGTTAAAAGACAAACTGTCGAAAGTATAGAGATACTGATGAGTAGGAAGGTACCTTTCTTGGTTGCAGCTAATAAGATAGATCGAATCTATGGTTGGAAGCCTAATCCTGATCAGCCATTTCTCTTCACGCTTAAGAAGCAGAGTAGAAAGGCTATCGACGAATTAGAGCGTAGACTATACGTGATAATAGGTCAGTTAGGTGAGTTAGGAATTCCTGCAGAGAGGTTTGACAGAATCAGAGATTTCACTAAAGCGATAGCTATAGTACCTATATCAGCTAAAACAGGTGAAGGAATACCTGAACTACTAGCTGTACTAGCTGGACTAATTCAGAAGTACTTAACAAAGAGGATAATGTTTACTGAAGGCCCTGCTAAAGGTGTTGTACTTGAAGTTAAGGAGATTCACGGACTTGGCACATGTATTGACGTAATAATATACGATGGTATCTTAAGGAAGAACGATATCATAGTGACAGGCGGTATGAGCGGACCTATAGTTACCAAGGTAAGGGCCTTACTCATGCCTAAACCATTAGAGGAAATGAGGGTAGCTGAAGCAGGCTTTAGAAGTGTCGACGAAGTTGTAGCGGCTTCGGGTGTTAGAATATCTGCTCCAGGACTCGATGACGTAATTGCAGGAGCGCCTCTTTATGTCGTACCCAATGAGTCATTAATTGATGATTACGTGAAGAAGGTTATGGAGGAATTAACACAGGTTAGGTTCAAGAAGGACATTGACGGCTTAATAGTTAAAGCAGACACTTTGGGAACTCTAGAAGCCTTAGTTGCCACTTTGGAGAAGAAGGGTTATCCTGTTAGATTAGCGGATGTAGGTCCTTTAACTAAGCGTGAAGTGGTAGAAGCACTGATAGTATCCAAATCTAACAAGTACTTAGGTGTTGTATTATTATTTAATGTAAAACCTTTACCTGATGCTGAAAGCATAGCAAGAAGAGAAGGTGTTAAGATATTCTACAATAACATAATATATAGGTTAATAGAAGAATATGAGGAGTGGGTTAGGAAGGAGAAGGAGAAGGAGGTCTATCAAGAGTTAATTAAGACTGTATTTCCAGCAAAGATAAGAGTCCTACCAGGTTTCGTCTTTAGAAGAAGTAATCCAGCAATAATAGGAATTGAAGTCTTAGGTGGAGTTATTAGACCTGGCTATCCTCTCATGAGAGCTGATGGTAAGAAATTAGGTACTATACTTCAAATTCAAAGTAAGGGTAAGCCATTAAATGAAGCTAAGGAAGGTGATGAAGTAGCCATTTCAATAAAGGGCAATGTTCTTGTAGGAAGACATTTCGATGAAGGCGACATACTCTATACTGACCCTTCAGAAGAGGATCTAGAGAAGGTTATAACGAAGTTTAAGGATGATCTAACCGAAAAAGGATTAGAGGTTTTGAAGGAGATAATTAAGATAAAGCAGAAAGCTAATAAGGGGTTTGGACTATCAGTAATGTTTAAGCTTAGGAAGTTAGAGAGTGAGCTAGGAAGGAGGTAAGAAGTAGTTCTAAGAAGTCTAATCTAATCCTTCATCGCAGTTTGGGTCGAATACTATTGAAATTTCGTACTTAGCTCTCTCCTCAGAGTCAGCTGTATGTACGATGTTCTCTCTATTGGAAAGTGAAAAATCACCTCTTATTGTACCTGGAGGAGCTTTTCTACCATCAGTAGGACCTGCAAGTATTCTTAAGACACTAATTGCTTCTTCACCTTCAACTATAGCTACAACTACGGGACCAGAAGTCATGAAGTCTATTAAGGGCTTAAAGAATTCCTTATTTCTATGTACATCATAAAGTTTTTCAGCACACTCGCGTTTTAACTTAATCATTCTTAAATTAACTATTCTTAAACCCTTTGCCTCAATTCTCCTAAGTACCTCACCTATTAGACCTCTTCTAACACCATCAGGTTTTATTATGAGGAGGGTTCTTTGCTTTACCAAAGTCCAACCTCACTTTTTAACACTTCTCTTTATATAGTAAGCACTCCATGGAACCCTCTTAGGATCCCTACCCATTTTAAAACTCTTAAAACATTTGCTTGAACAGAACCATAATATACTACCATCATTCTTAACGTACATTATCCCTGTACCAGGGGGTATCTCACCACCGCAAAACGAGCATCTCCTAATTCTAGGCAACATGCACACCGGAGATTTTGAGAGGAACGACTTTAAAAAGCTTTAAGGTTAGGTCTACTTATAATCATTCTCACTTAATGGTATCTGCATTATTAAACGATGAGTGGCTATATAGCCTTAGAGACGACTTAACGTTACATATGTATGCTACCCCTTAAAAGTTTTAAAGAGCCAGATAAAGTTATGGTGCATACTGTTGGTGAGAAGGAGGATAGTCATTTATGTTGGCTATGATAGTGAGAGTGCTAATATTCTTAGAAGGTTACTGAATTTTAAGAGCTTATTCGATGACTATACTGTAGTCTATGTACCTGAAAGCAAGCGTGAGGTATTAGATGAATTATCTATACCCTTAGTCGTCATCGAAGATGTTTAAATAGCCTTAAGACCTAACTTAATGCCTATCTTACGATAGGGGCAATCCTTCCAGTGGTTTTCACATAGGTGTACTTCATATCTTGTTAAGTACCTATCAAGTACATGGCAGGCAGCTAGGTAAGTACCGCTCTCATGTTTCTCAACTACAAAATATTCGCACATGCTTCTTGGTATTCGGCTTATTGAATGAATTAAGAGTAATGGCTTTCCATATTTACCGCTAAATTCCCTTGGCTCCCTTCCACTCACCTCTCTATAATACCTACATTTGCTATAAACTTCCCTATTACTAAGACATATCGAAGGTATTACAGGATCTTTTGATGGCTCATCTAATGCGGGCGATGTACATAAGCCATCTTTATACCAAGGACAAGGCAACTACCCACCCATTGAATACCTATGTGCTGGGTAAACTTATAAGCTATTAATTACAGTAGCCTCTGGGGTTAAGACGTGAGTAGAGAAGGAAGCGTTAAGGACCCAACGAAGAGATTAGGATTAGAAGTAGTTTATGAGGACTCTGAAGTTGTTGTTGTGAGAGCACCAACCGAAGATCAATTAATTGATATAATCACCGATTTATTAAGAGATAGACCAATGACTGTTAAGGAACTTCATTCAATACTCTCAGGCCTCGCTAGTGAGGATAAGATTAGGAAGGCCTTAATAAAACTTGTTAATATAGGTAGAGTCTATGTATTAGAGGATGGAAGATTTACTGTCGTGGGACTTTAACCTTCATTACAACTCATGATAAAGCTTAAAAAGTTTAATATATTTTAAAGAAGGTAGTAGGGTAATATATAATGGAAGATTTGGGGTGATTAAGCATGAATTCAAGGGTAAGTGAGGAGGAATTAAATAGAGTATTATCGACAACAGTACCAACAGTAGAGAAGAAAGATCCTAAGCGTATATGGGTTGAAAGAATGCTTAAATCTGCAAAGCTTTACCATAAGATATGTCCCTACTATGATAAAAAGACTGGAGGATGCTTCATAAAGCAATTAAAGACTCTTAGGAAGGCTAAGTGTGATAGAGACGGTAGATTTGAGGGATGTCAAGTATTTGTGCAATTCTTAGAGGATGTGTATGATAAAATAAAGCGTGAGGGCGGAATTTTACCCATGGACTTTAGAGATATACCGATGGTATTTTAGGTAAACATAATATCGTATCCTCCATTAATGGAGGATAAAAGCTTATGGAAATAATCCTGGATCCATTTAATTATGTTAAGGATGTACTATCTAGTAATGTTTTTGACGTAGTTAAAGAGATTAAACGCGAAAGTATAGACATAGGTAAATGTAATACTGAGGTAATTAAGTCATTCATAGAGATACCGCCACGTGAGGAGTTCGGTGATCTAGCAATACCATTACCAAGAATTATGAGATCATGTGGAATTAATGATATGGAAGGTTTAGCTAAAGGTATAATATCAAGGTTAAGTAGCATTAAATTACTTAAGCGTGTGAATAGAGCTAATGTCTACATAAATACCTTATTAAATGAAAGTGAGTATGCTAACGTAATTAAGGATACTTTAAGGCATTTAGGTAATAAGTACGGCATTGTTAAAGTAAGTAAACCCTTAAGGGTAGTTGTAGAGTTTGTATCGGCTAACCCTATACACCCCCTCCACATAGGATCTGGGAGAAATGCTGCTTTAGGGGATTTCATAGCTAACTTATTAGAAAGTGTAGGTCACGTTGTTGAGAGGAGGTATTATGTTAATGATTTAGGATTGCAGGTAGCTCATCTAGTCTATGGATACTTAATACTAGGTAAACCTAAGGTACCTAAAGGAATAAAGGTAGATCATTTCATGGGGCTTCTTTACGCAGCTACATCTATAATCTTAGAGATCAGAAAGCTAAAGAGTAAGGCTGAGGAAGCTAAGAAATCATTGGATTACGAGGAATACTCTAGAATAATGACTGAAATATCTAAGTTAATGAGTGATTTACAGTCCATTAGGGATAAAATTCCTAATATTACAGACAAGCTAATTGATGAAATAATGAGGCGTAAGGATCCAGAGCGTGAAGTAGCTGAGTTAATGCGTAAGTATGAGGAAGGTGATAAAGAGGTTGTGAAAAATGTACGTGAAGTTGTTTCACTTGTACTTGAAGGTATTAAGGAGACCTTAGCTAAGCTAAATGTTAAAATTGATAAATGGGATTGGGAAAGTGACTTAATCAGGAAAGGGCTAGTTAAGGAGATACTCATTAAAGCTAGAAACTCACACTACTTCACCCTTCATAAGGGAGCTCCAGCCCTAGACTTTAATAAAGTAGTGGGATTAAAGGAGCTAAAGAGGAAATTAGGCATACCTGAAGCATTAGATATTCCACCTCTCATTTTAGCCCGAAGTGATGGAACAACCCTTTACACTACAAGGGATATTGCCTATAGCATAGTGAAGTTTAGGGAATTTAATGCGGATAAGGTAATAAATGTTATAGCTATTGAACAGACATTAGCACAATCACAGTTAAAGTTAGCACTTTACATTCTAGGCTATGAAAAGGAAGCTCAAAATCTGATACATTATGAATACGAAATGGTTAACTTACCTGGCATGTCTATGAGCTCGAGAAGGGGTAAGTACGTAACAGTTGATGAAATTCTCGACCAACTTAAGATTAGGGTTAAAGAATTTGCTAAGGAGAGGGGTACCGATATAGATGATCATGAGGCATTGAAAATAGCTAGGTCAGCCTTTAAGTATATGATGCTGTCTACGTCACCTAAAAAGGTCATTACGTTTGATGTTGAAAAAGCACTCGATATTAGTAGGAATTCAGGACCCTACCTGCAATACACCTATGCTAGAGCTAGATCCGTACTTGAAAAATATGGTAGGCCTATTGAGTGGGATTCTGTAGATGTAAACTCATTTAATGTAGGGCTTAGACGTAGGCTATTAATGCTGATAGGGATGTTTCCAAGCATCATAAGGTACGTCTCAAAGGAGTTACACTCAGAAGACCTAATTAGCTACCTAAACAGTCTAGCTGATACCTTTAATTCATGGTATGATACTGAACCCATAATTAGGGAATCTATAGGGGGTGTAAGAAACGCTAAACTTATGCTAACATACGCTGTAAAGGTGATTTTGGAGAACGGACTAAGGATATTAGGTCTTGATGTTCTACCTAGGGTCTAAGTGAATCGCCATCCTTATACTTTCGTCACATACTTGATACTAACTTACGTATTTAAAAGCTGTATAGTGTTAGCTTTGTGGTGGTAAGGGCTTGAGTAGTTATGATTATATTGAGCTAAGGGTTGAGACAGCACGTCAGAGGGATGTAGGTAAGAAAATAGCAAGAATTAGTAGAAAGTACATGAAGGAGCTAGGCTTAAACTATGGTGACTTCATAGAGGTCGAAGGACCTAAGGGTTCAGTTATACTTCAGGTATGGCCTGCGTATAGGGAGGACGAGAATAGGGATATAATAAGGATCGACGGCTTTACAAGGGAAGCTATTGGTGCTGCTGTTGGTGAGTATGTAAGAGTTAGGAAGGCGTACGTTGAGAGAGGTACTAAAGTCATACTAGCACCTACAGTTCCTTTAAGAGTTGATGAAGCACTTGCAGACTACGTTAAGGAGCAACTACTTTACAAACCGGTAAAGAGGGGTGAAGTACTCTTCATATATTTCCCGTTATCACTTTTTGGTGAACCCCTAAGATTTGTAGTGGTAAGTACTCAACCATCACAGGCTATATACATAGATGAATCAACAGAATTAATTATAAGGAGTGAACCAGTAAAAGCTGAAGCAATAGCTAGGGGAGTTCCTAGAGTTACCTGGGAGGATATAGGTGATTTAGAGGAGGTAAAGGCTAGAATTAGGGAGATTGTTGAACTACCGATGAGACATCCAGAACTATTTAAGCACTTAGGTATAGAACCTCCTAAGGGTATACTACTTTACGGTCCTCCGGGAGTCGGTAAAACTTTGTTAGCTAAGGCATTAGCTAATGAAATAGGTGCTTACTTCATAGCAATTAATGGTCCAGAAATAATGAGTAAGTTCTACGGAGAATCAGAGGCTAGGTTGAGAGAGGTATTTGCTGAAGCAGAGAAGAATGCTCCTTCAATAATATTTATTGACGAGATAGATGCTATAGCACCTAAGAGGGAGGAGGTTGTCGGCGAAGTTGAAAAG